>NZ_JBFUGE010000086.1:0-17149 GCF_056403075.1 Ideonella sp. P3_A4
GGCCTGGCTGGCGTGCGGCCGCCACGCCCAGGCGGCGAGCCAACTGCAGGCGATCCGCGCACAAGACCCGGCCTTCCGCGCCGAAGCCATCGCGCTGGCGCTGGGCCGTGCGCTCGGCGGCGCCGGGCGCGCGGCAGAAGCCCGGGCGGAGTTCGAATCGACGCTGCACCGCTTCGGCAGCTTCGAGGCCCGCGCCGAGTACGCGATCTGGGCTGCGACGAACGGCGAGCGTGCCCTGGCCAGCCGGCTGGACGCCGAGATCCAGCAGGCGATGGCGCGCTGGAGCCGCCACACCCGCGAGCTGAACCAGGCGACGCTGCAGCGCCTGCGCGCCGCGTTCGCCGCGGCAGCACGCGAAGCCACCTGACCTCGGCGCCGCGCGGGCGGCGTCGGCAGACGGCGGGGGCAGGAACAGGGGGCGCCGCTCCAGCAGCGAACGCTGCGGTTCAGGTAATCGGGGAGCAATCGGGGGATAGGCCGTGGCTGTGCACAATGGCCCCCTCCGATGGGGCGTTGGACCCTGTCGCTTCACTCCCCTGCGCGAAGGCACCGCTGCATGGTTTTGTTTGCCGCGACGGTCTTTCTCTCGGCCTTCCTGCTGTTCCAGATCCAGCCCCTGATCGCCAAGCAGATCCTGCCCTGGTTCGGCGGGTCTTCATCGGTCTGGAGCACCTGCATGGTGTTCTTCCAGCTCGAGCTGTTGCTCGGCTATGCCTATGTGCATTGGCTGCATGTGAAGCTGCCGATGCGCCGGCAGGTGCAAGTGCATACCGGCTTGCTGTTGCTGAGCCTGTTGACGCTGCCGGTCACCGCCAACCCCGCCTGGAAGACCGCCGCGCCGAGCCAACCCGTTCTGAGCGTGCTGGCGGTGCTGGCCACGGCAGTGGGGGCGCCCTACCTGTTGCTGTCGACCACCGGGCCCTTGATGCAGGCCTGGTATGCGCGCAGCTTTCTCGCAGACACCGGCAGCGCCCATCCCTATCGCCTCTACGCCTTGTCGAACCTCGCATCGATGCTGGCGCTGCTGAGCTACCCAGTGCTGGTCGAGCCCTTCTTGCCGGTTCGGCCGCAGGCGATCGTCTGGTCGGTGGGCTATGGGCTGTTCGTGCTGACTTGCCTGCTGACCGGGCACCTGGCCTGGCGGCGCATGACGGCGCCGGCGGAGGCAGCCGCCCCCGACCGGGCCACCGCAGCAGGGCCAGCCCCACGCTGGGGCGATTGCCTGATCTGGGTCGGCCTGTCGGCGACGGCGTCGATCCTGCTGTTGGCGATGACCCAGCACATGACGCAGGACGTGGCGCCCGTGCCCTTTCTCTGGGTGCTGCCACTGAGCATCTACCTGCTCAGCTTCATCCTGTGTTTCGACGCCCCGCGCTACTACGTCCGGCCAGCGTTCCTGGTGGCGCTGCCACTGGCCTTTTTGATGCTGGACCGAGCGCTGGACGGCGGCATGAAGGTGCCCGTGCTGGTCGGCCTGATGAGCGTGGCCTTGTTCATCTTCTGCATGGTCTGCCATGGCGAACTGGTTCGCCGCAAGCCGCCGATGCGGCACCTGACGCTGTTCTATCTGATGATCGCTGTCGGCGGCGCATTGGGCGGTGTGCTGGTCGGCCTGCTGGCGCCCGTTCTGTTCACGGCCTACTTCGAGCTGCCGATCGGCCTGTTCCTGTGCGCGGTGCTGGTGAGCATCGTGGTCTGGCACGAAGCCGGTGCCGTCTGGCGCGGCGCGTTGCGCATCATCTTGCTGCTCGCCCTGGTCGGTTATGGCTGGCGGCTGAGCGAGATCTCGCTCGAGTATGTGCAGGGCTACCGCAAGGTGGTGCGCAACTTCTACAGCCAGCTTCGAGTCTCCGAGAGCGTCGAGCCGCCGCTGGGCCTGCTGCGAACGATGCGCCACGGCCGGGTCACCCACGGCGAGCAGTACATGGACGCCGCACACCGGCAACAACCCACCGCCTACTACTGCGAGAAGTCGGGCGTCGGGCGCGCACTGCGCAGCCTGCAGGGGCCGCAGCCGCTCCGGCTCGGCGTGCTCGGCCTGGGCGCGGGCACCTTGGCGGCCTATGGCCGTGCCGGTGACGACATGCGCATCTACGAGATCAACGAGCAGGTGCTGGACCTCGCGCGCAGCGAGTTCAGCTACCTGGCCGACAGCCCGGCGCATATCACGACGGTGTTGGGCGATGGCCGATTGATGCTGGAACGCGAGGCACCGCAGCGCTTCGACCTGTTGGCCATCGATGCGTTCTCGGGTGACTCGATCCCCACCCACCTGCTGACCTTGGAAGCCATGCAGGCCTACTTCGGCCACCTCAATGCCGACGGCGTGCTGGCGGTGCACATCACCAACCGCTACCTCGACCTGCGGCCGGTCATGGCCGGCGCCGCACAACATTTCGGCAAGGCGGCCTACCTGTACGAGCTGGATCCGGACGATGACGACGACTATTGCCGCCACTCGATCTGGGTGCTGATGATGAACCCGGCCCGGATCACCGGCCTGCCGGGTTTGAACGGCGGAGGGCAGTTGCTCGCCGTTCGCCCAGGTTTCAAACCCTGGTCCGACAGCTACTCGAGCCTGTTCGAGATCCTGAAGTAGCCGGCACCGGCGCGAAGCCACGATGCCCCCAGCGTTTGCAGGCCCTGGCCTGGTTTGCGATATTCGGCGGATGAAGTACCTGCACACCATGGTCCGCGTGACGGACCTCGACGCGTCATTGCGTTTCTATTGCGACGCGCTTGGCCTGGAAGTGGTCTCGCGCCGGGAGGCGCCGGCCGGACGTTTCACGCTCGTGTTCCTGGCCGCACCGGGTGACCCGACGGCGCAGATCGAGCTGACCCACAACTGGGACCCCGAGGTCTACACCGGTGGCCGCAACTTCGGCCACGTGGCCTACGCGGTGCCCGACATCTACGCCGCCTGCCGCCGGCTGATGGAGCATGGCGTGACGATCAGCCGGCCGCCGCGTGATGGCCGCATGGCCTTCGTGCGCTCGCCGGACCAGATCTCGATCGAGCTGTTGCAAGAGGGTGAAGCACTGGCGCCGGCGGAACCGTGGACCTCGATGCCCAACGTCGGGGCCTGGTAAGCAAGAGCCGACGCGGTGGACACGCTGGTCCTGCGCCTGCTGCCCGGTGAAGACCTGCGCGGCGCATTGGAGGCCGCGGTGGCTGACCACGCGCTCAGCGGCGCCTTCGTGCTGGCCGGCGTCGGCAGTCTGTCAACCGCGCAGCTGCGGATGGCCGGCGCCGAAGCGCCGCTCAAACTCGATGGCGACCTGGAGATCCTGACGCTCAGCGGCAGCCTGTCGGCCGATGGCGCGCACCTTCATGCGGCGCTCGCACGCGCCGACGGCTCGGTGCTCGGTGGCCATATCGCACGGGGATGCACGGTGCGCACGACGGCCGAGGTGCTGTTGGCCTGCCTGCCGGATTGGCAATTGAGCCGCGAACCCGACGCACGCACCGGCTACCCCGAATTGGTCGCCCGACGGCGAGAAACCGGGCGCTGACGCCCGCACCGACACCGCTTCAGGGCGCCTGGGTCTGGCCGTAGTAGACGGGCGCCGGGTTGCCCAGCGACCACAGGTAGCGGCTTTGCGAGTTGAGCATCGACATCCGCGCCAGCGGGTGGTCCAGGCCACGGCTGCGGCTCTGCGTTGCCGTGGGTTGTGCGGGTGGGTTGGCCGCCGGGGCGGGTGCGGCTGCCGTGGCCCCGACGGGCGAGCCGCCGCCTTGACCACCGACCTGGCTGCCGATGCGCTGTGCGACCTGTCTCCGCACGGCCGGATCGCGCCGCATCTGTGCCACGCAGCCTTCGGATGCGCTGATCACCAGCTCGCCGCCCCGCATGTCCACGCACCCGGCCGCACGGGCACCGGTCGGTGCCAAGGCAGTCAGACACAGACCCCACAACAGGGGCCGGCGCAGACGAGCAACTCGAAGGCGAGGGGCGGTTTTCATGGGCGATGCGGACCTTAGCATCGGCCGAAACCGGCCTCGCTAAAGCCCCGCGCCTGACCGGTTGCGTTTCGTGACAGGCGCCGCGACTGACTCGATCCATTGACGGATCAGATCTGACCCGTGCCCTGCCGTGCGCGCTTCACTGACTGTCGAGCGGGTCCAGCGCCCCGTCGGGCAGCGCATCGAGCATGCGGTCCAGCAGCTGTGGCAGATCGGCCGGTCCGTCGAGGAAATAGCGGGCCTGTGAGCTGGGGTCGTCCTGCCCAACGCGCACGGTGAACCAGCTCGGTTCGGCGCGTGCAAAGACCGGCTCGTCATTGACATCGTCGCCGACGAACACCGCCGCCGCCGCACCGCTGGCGGCCACCAGTGCCGCCACCGCGTCGGCCTTGTCGCGCGCTCGCGCAGCGACGATGTTGACCACCATCTTGCCGCCGAACACCGCCAGCGACGGCGGCAAGGCGTTGACGACATCGTCGATCACGCGCTGGGCCATGTCGCGGTCACTCGCCAGGCGGTAGTGAAGGGCGAGTGACAGGCCTTTGTCTTCGACGACCACACCGGCGGCGCGCAAGGCGGCTGCGGCCGCATCGAGCTGCGCGCGCGCGGGCGCCAGGTCCACCAGGGGGATGGCCGAGGCCTCGGCTTCATCCTCTGCCCCGTGGTTGCCGACGATGCGCCAGGGCGTGAACAACAGCCGCGGCCGCACATCGTGCACCTGCCGGCCTGACACCACAGCCACCGGCAGCCGGCCCGCCAGGCGCTGCAGCCGGTGCGCCACCGGCGCGGGCACCCGGGCATCCCCSGGGCGAGCAACGATGGGCGCCAAGGTGCCGTCGAAGTCAAAGGCCAGCAGCGGGCGGCACTGCATCGTGGCCTGCAGCGCCGCTTCGCCTTCAGGCGTGAAAAGTCGTTTCATCCAGTTCGGTGTTCTTGTGGCGTTGCACTCGCGCGGCAATGCGCTCACGCAACCGGAAACGACCCGCATCGGCCAGCATGCGGCCGGCCCAGCGGAAGACGTTGTTCTCGCGCACCGTCATGCGCAGGCTGGCCATGCGTTCGCGCTGCTCGGCCACCGGCATGGTGGCGGCCTGGTGCAACGCATCGGCCGTTTCCTCGACGTGGTACGGGTTGACGATCAGCGCCTCGGAGAGTTCCCGCGCGGCGCCGGCAAAACGGCTCAACACCAACACGCCCTGCTCGTCGTCGCGCGCGGCGACGAACTCCTTGCTGACCAGGTTCATGCCGTCGTGCAGGCTGGTGACCACGCAGATGTTGGCGGCGCGGAACAACTCGTTGACCGCTTCGTGCTCATGGTGCTCGGCCAGCAGCCGCACCGGTTGGTAACCCGGTTGGCCATAGCGCAGGTTGATGCGGTCGGCCACGCTGTGGATGCGCTGCTGGAAGGCGCGGTACTCCTCCAGCGCACTGCGCGTGGGTGCGGCGACCTGCACGAAGACGAACTTGCCGATCCACTCGGGCCGCTTCTCGAGCAGGCGCTCGACGGCATGCAGCCGCTCGAGGATGCCCTTGGTGTAGTCGAAGCGGTCCACGCCCACGGCCAGGCAGGTGAACGGGCCCAGGCCCAGGCGCTCGAAGACGCGTCGCCGGCATTCGTCCACCGGCGCCCAGCCGCGGTCACCTTCGGGCCAGTCGATCGAGATCGGGTAGCTCTCGACCAGCGTTTCCTTGTCGTGGAACGAGATCGTCGAGTGCTCGTGCTCGATGCGCGCCTCCAGGCTGCGATCGACAGTCTCGATGAAGTTCTTGCAGTGGAAGCGCGTATGGAAACCGAGGATCGTGCTGCCCAGCATGCCTTGCAGGATCTCGCGTCGCCACGGGCAGATGCCAAACGATTCGGGGTTAGGCCAGGGGATGTGCCAGAAGGTCAGGATGGTCGCGCGCGGCAGGCGCTCGCGAATCATCGCGGGCAGCAGCGCGAAGTGATAGTCCTGCACCAGCACCACCGGGTCCTCGCCGCGCGCCTCGGCGGCGACCGCGTCGGCGAAACGTTCGTTGACATGCTTGTACATCTGCCAGTCGGATTCGCGGAACACCGGCCGCACGTGGGCCACGTGGCACAACGGCCACAGCCCTTCGTTGGCGAAGCCGTTGTAGTAACCCTCTTCTTCTTCCTTGGTCAGCCAGACACGGCGCAGCGAGTACTCGTTGGTGCCCGGCGGTACCGCAATGCGGTCGTGCCGGTCGACGAACTCGCGGTCGGCGCTGCCGCTGCCGTGCGCGATCCAGGTACCCGAGCAGGCGCGCATCACCGGCTCGACCGCGGTCACCAGGCCGCTGGCCGGACGGCGCACGATCACCTGGCCATCGTCCAGGCGCTCATGCAAATAGGGTTCGCGGTTGGACACCACGATGACCTGGTCGCCGCGCAACTGCGTCTGCAGCAGCGAGCGCAATCGTTCGGGGTTCCACACCGTGACCAGGTCGAGCCCGCGGCGGTACTCGTCTTCGAGATCACGCAGCCGCGCGCGCACCTCGCTGGCAAAAGGCTGCAGCTCGGGCGGCGGCAACAGCGGCACCAGCAGGCCTTCGCCACGCAAGATGCCCTGCATGCCCGAGACCCAGCCGCGCCAACTGATCTGCGCCACGATCACCGTGATCAGCGCAATGGCCAGGCCGAGCAGCACGATGAAGCCGACCAGGTAACGCCGCGTGTCGGCACTGCGCTTGTCGATGAAGCTCATGTCGTGCAACAGCACCAGGCTGCTGCCGTCGGCGTCATCGCCCTTGAGCGGCTGCACCCCCACATGGACCGAGCCAGACTCGAGCGGCAAACGCGGCACGGCCAGATCGGCCAGTTCACGCGCACGGGTGCAACCGAGTGTCTTCGGGTAGCCCTCGGTGCGGCGCAGCATCTCGCCGCCTGGGCCACACAGCGCGATTGCAACCAGGCGTTCGTCCTGCACCGCGCGGTCGAACAGAGATTGAACGCGCCAGGATTTGCCGTCAACCTGGGCTTCGTTGATGGCATCCGACAGCGTATTGGCCACCAACGCATCGCGGGTGTTGAGGTCGCGCGCAAACCAGCGTAGCGTCAGCCTGTCCATCAACGGCAAGGCCACCAGCGCTGCCACGGTCAGTGTCAACAACAGGGGAACCAGGAAGCGAAGTTGGAGACGAAGGGTTTTCATGGTGAACATTGGCAACCAGGGGCAAACGCCGTGCCTGGGTGCCTTCAGCGGGGCTGGTCAGGGTAGGCTGGTCTGCGCCATCTAACCGTTTGGGTTTGTGTCAATGCATATCGAATCAAAAACAAGCACGCTCGATCTCGCACTGACTGGAAACTGTGCCATCAGTGCCCTCATCGAACGCGGAGGGGACATCGTCTGGTGCTGCATGCCCCGCTTCGATGGCGACCCGGTGTTCCATGCACTGCTGGGCGCCCCGTCGGGCGAGCGTGCCGATGGCCGGATGGCGATCGAGCTCGAGAACGCGGTGCGCAGCGAGCAGGCTTATGTGCCCGGCACGGCGATCGTGCGCACCCGGCTGTACGACGACCAGGGCCAGGCGATCGAGATCACCGACTTCTGCCCGCGCTTCTGGCACCACGGCCGGATGTTCCGCCCGACCCAGCTGGTGCGCCGTGTGCAGCCGTTGCACGGCCACCCGCGCGTGCGCTTCGTCGTGCGGCCGCGGGGCGAGTGGGGCTCGGTGGCACCCGAGCTGACGCGTGGCAGCAACCATTTGCGTTATGTGCTGCCGGGCCAGACGCTGCGGCTGAACACCAGCGCTCCGCCGACCTACGTGGCCGCGGAGCGTTTCTTCTCGCTGCATGCGCCGGTCAGCATGATCCTCGGGCCGGACGAAACCTTCGAAGGCGGCATCGAGCAGACTGCGCGCGACTTCGAAGAACAGACGATGCTGCACTGGCAGCAGTGGACGCGTCGGCTGGCGGTGCCGCTGGAGTGGCAGGACGCGGTGATCCGCGCCGCGATCACGCTCAAGCTGTGCCAGTTCGAAGAGACCGGCGCGATCGTCGCCGCGATGACCACCAGCCTGCCCGAAGCGCCGAACAGCGGCCGCAACTGGGACTACCGCTTCTGCTGGCTGCGCGACGCCTTCTTCGTCGTGCGTGCGCTGAACAGCCTGTCCGAAGTCGGCACGATGGAGGACTACCTGCGCTGGATGCACGACGTGGTGCGCAGCGCCGACGGCCACGTGCAGCCGCTGTACGGCATCGACCTCGAACGCCAGCTGACCGAGCGGATCGAGAAGCAGCTGCCCGGCTACCGCGGCATGGGCCCGGTGCGCGTGGGCAACCAGGCCTACGAACACTTCCAGCACGACGTCTACGGCAACATCGTGCTCGGCTCGTCGCAAGCCTTCCATGACCACCGGCTGTTCCGCCGCGCGGACGCGAGCGACTTCGCGCAGCTCGAGCAGGTCGGCGAGCGCGCCTTCTCGCTCTACGACCAGCCCGACGCCGGCATGTGGGAGCTGCGCACCCGCGCCCGCATCCACACCTCGTCATCGCTGATGTGCTGGGCCGCCTGTGATCGGCTGGCCAAGATCGCCCACGTACTGAAGCAGCCGTCGCGGGTCACCTTCTGGCGCGACCGGGCCGACCTGATCCGCCAGCGCATCCTGACCGAAGCCTGGAGCGACGAGCGCCAGGCCTTCGTCGAAAGCTTCGGCGGCCGCGAGCTCGACGCCAGCGTGCTGCTGATGGCCGAGGTCGGCTTCCTGCCAGCGTCCGATCCGCGTTTCATGAAGACCGTCGACGCGATGGAACGCACGCTGTGCGACGGCCCGTTCATGCGCCGCTACGAAGCGCCGGACGACTTCGGCCGTCCCGAGACCGCGTTCAACGTCTGCGCCTTCTGGCGCGTCGACGCACTGGCGCGCACCGGCCGCCGCGACGAGGCGCGCGAGGCTTTCGAGGCGCTGCTGGCGCGGCGCAACCACGTCGGGCTGTTGTCCGAAGACTTGGACCCGCAGACCGGCGAGCTGTGGGGCAACTTCCCGCAGACCTACTCGATGGTGGGGATCATCAACGGAGCGATGCAGCTCTCGGCCCCTTGGGCCGATGCGGTGTGAATTGTTGACCCCCACGGCCCCTCCGGGGGCCTGCCCCCCAAGGGGGCTCGCGCAGCGGACCGGCAAAGCCGGATCCGCGCACGCCACTTGAAGTAGAGCGGCGCTTCGCGCGCTCTCCAAGTGCCCTTCGGCCGCGCCGCATGGCCCCACGGCACACGCCAGCCATGCAGGCGCGCTAACCTCGCCGTTTCGCCTATCCGCCCATCAAGGATCTCACCATGTCCACGCCCGTCAGCATGCGTTACCGCCGCCTCGGCCGCGCCGGCCTGCAAGTCAGTGAGCTGTCGCTCGGCTCCTGGATCACGTACCACAACCAGGTCAATGTCGACGCAGCGGTCGAGATGATGGCCGCTGCCTATGACGCGGGCATCAACTTCTTCGACAACGCCGAGGCCTACGCCGGTGGCCGCAGCGAAGAGGTGATGGGCCAGGCCATCAAGCGCCTGGGCTGGCCGCGCCTGAACTACATCGTCTCGACCAAGTTCTTCTGGGGTCTGGACCGATCCGGCCACACCACCAACCGGCGCGACACGCTGAACCGCAAGTACCTGATGCAGGCCATCGACGGCTCGCTCAAGCGCTTTGGCCTGGAGCACATCGACCTCGTCTACTGCCACCGGCCCGACCCGCACACGCCGATCGAGGAAACCGTCTGGGCGATGAGCGACATGATCACGCAGGGCAAGGCACTGTACTGGGGCACCAGCGAGTGGAGCGCAGCCGACATCCGCGCCGCCTGGGAGATTGCCGAGCGCTACCACCTGCACAAGCCAGTGGTCGAACAGCCGCAGTACCACCTGTTCCACCGCCAGCGCGTCGAGCAGGAGTACGCGCGGCTGTACGAAGACCTGGGCCTGGGCCTGACGACCTGGAGCCCGCTCGCCTCGGGCCTGTTGAGCGGCAAGTACACCGGCGGCATTCCGGCCGGCTCTCGCGGCGCGATGGAGACCATGGGCTTCCTGCGCGACGGCCTGACCGACGCCGCCAAGAACGCCGCCGTCGCCGAACTGGCCCCGATCGCGCGCGACCTGGGCGCGACCACCGCGCAGCTGGCAATCGCCTGGATCACCAAGAACCCTCGCGTGTCCAGCGTGATCACCGGCGCATCCAAGGTCGATCAACTGCAAAGCAACCTCGGCGCACTCGCGGTGGCGGACAAGTTGACGCCGGAACTGATGGCGCGCATCGAGGCGATCACGTCGCCGTTGGCGGAATGAGTGCAGTGCCAGACGCCGTTGTTTGTCGAGGCGACTACGAAATCTCAACCGACCCCGCGCGGCTGGACTTCGAGGCCATCCACGCCTACCTGACGCGCAGCTACTGGTCACCCGGCATCTCGCGCGCACTGGTGGAGCGGGCGGCGGCGCATTCGTTGTGCTTCGGGCTGTACCGCGCCGGTGAACAGGTCGGCTATGCGCGGATCGTCACCGACCGCACGACCTTCGCCTACCTGTGCGACGTCTACGTGCTCGAAGCGCACCGCGGGCAGGGGCTGTCGAAGTGGCTGATGCAGACGATCCAGGCTCATCCCAACCTGCAGCACCTGCGCCGCTTCATGCTGGCCACGCGCGATGCGCATGGGCTGTACGCGACGTTCCAGTTCACGCCGCTGGCCCACCCGGAGCGGTTGATGGAGATCGTGGTGCCGGATGCGCACCTGCGGGCCGAAGCGGCCGCCGGAGCCAACCGCGTGCCGCGCTGAGCCAGTTCAGTGCGGCGTAGCGTCCTTCGCTTCGGCGTCCAGTGGCAGATCCGTCGCGGGAACCAGGAAGAAGCGGGTGCCCGTCACCAGTTGAGCGGGAACGTGGTAAGTGACGCTGTACGAGTAACGAACCACCAGATTGTGATCTTCATCGTCGAGGAACACTTCGTCGGGCGTCGGATCCTTGAAGTAGGAGACCGGATTGAGCAGCAACCCAACAAGCGAGTACTTGGAGAAATCGATTGCCGGCGGTGAATCGGCGGCACAGGCCGCATGGTTGTAGTCCGCGTAGTCCTCGCAGTTCAGCGTCGCCTTGCGGTCTTGCCAGGCGGCTTGCCATTCTTCGTCGTTCCTGACGATGAATGCTCGGGTCGGGGTGTCCAACGGCCAGTCGCCGCTGAGAACGGCGTTGTCGCCCGCGGAGAGTTCGGTGACCGGCTGGTCCGTTTTTGAACTCCCCCCTCCGCAAGAAGCCAGCAATGATGCTGCGGCCAAGGTCAGGAGCCAACGAGCACGGTGTGCGGTATGAATCATATTGGTGTCCCCCTTCTGCTTGATTGAAGACGAAAGTATGCCCTCTTGACCTAACTAGTCAAAGAAGTGGCCAAACAGGCGCACCCGCCATCCTCCTTTGCCCCACTATCTTGCCGGCTTGCGCGCGGTCAGCACCGGCTGGAACAGCACGTCGTCGCGGCGGTGCAGGTCGACAAAACCGGCGCCGTGCATCAGCGTGAGCAGCTGGTCGATCGTGACCGCGTGGTAGCGGCTTTTCAGCACTTGCGTGCGGCAGTCGCCGGTCGCCGATTCGCGCGTCAGGTAGACCCGCAGGTCGTAGTGCGTGTCGCCGTCCCATTCCCAGACCTGCGTCGCAAGAAACCGGTCGCCGTTCTCGTAGCGCAGGCCATAGGGGCGCACGTCGGGGTTCTGGCGTTCGATCGCGGCGTAGTCGCGCACCGACAACACCAGCATGCCGCCGGGCTTCAGGCAGCGGTGGGCACTGCGAAAGGCCTGCAGCAGTTCGTCGTCGGTCAGCAGATGCGGCACGCTGTTGTCGCAGGCGATCACCGCGTCGGCGCTGGCGTCTTCGGCTTCGCCGAGCGTGCGCAGGTCGTCGATGCGCACATGGGCCTTCAGGCCGCGATGAGCCAGCTCTTCGTTCAGCCGGCCAACCGCACCGACCGAGATGTCCGACGCGCTGACCTGGTAGCCGTAGGGCAGCAGGCCCAGCGTCTGGGTGCCGATGCCACAGGCGGCATCCAGTACATGTGCGCCCGGGCCGATGCCGTGCCGGCCCAGCAGGCCGGCCAGCGCGCGGCCTTGCTGGGCCGAGGCCGCTTCCCAGTCGCCGTACAGCAGGTGGTAGAAGGGCGCCAGTTCGTCGTAGAAGCTCGCGATCATGGGACCTCGGTTCTCCGTGGGTTTGGTGTGGAACAGCCCGCTGGCGCCTGGCGCCGCGGTGGGCATTCTGCGCCGAATCAGCCCTGGTTCAAGGCCGCCAACCGCTCCGGCGTGCCGACATCGGTCCAGCCGCCGGACCACAGCCGTGCGCCGAGCCGCCGCGCGCCGATCGCCGCATCCAGACGCGGGCGCAGCGGCATGCGCGTGCCGGGCGCGATGTCGTTGAACATCGCAGCGCGGAACAGGCCGACGCTGGCCCAGGTGTAGCGCTGCGGCGCCTGAAGCAATGCCAGCCCGTCGGGCCCGATGCCATAGTCGCCGCGCGGGTGGTGCGGCGCGTTGGGCACCATCCACAGCTCGGCCAGCCGTTCGGGGTGCGCGTTCATCTCGTCGACCGCGGTGGCCGGGAAGTCGAAGCCCGGCAGGAACACATCGCCCGAGACGACCCAGAACGGCGCAGTGTCATGCCCCGGCGCGAGCCAGTGCAGTGCCTTGGCAATGCCACCGGCGGTCTCCAGCGCGCCGCCGTGGTCGCGCCCTTCGAACGAGTAGTGCAGCGTCAACCCGAAACGGCTGCCGTCGCCCAGCACGGCCGGGAACTGCTCTTCCAGCCAATCGGTGTTGACGATCACCTCGCGCACGCCCGCCGCGGCCAGCGCGGCCAGGTGCCACTCGATCAGCGGCCGGCCTTGCACCGTGAGCAGCGGCTTGGGGCAGTTGTCGGTCAGCGGCCGCATGCGCTCGCCGCGGCCAGCGGACAGCACGATCGCTCGGGGCGACAAGGCACTCACTGAGACCCCTTCCGGCGCTGCGTGGCGCTCACTGCAGCACCACCGTCGCCACCGTGCCCGGCTGCAGCTCGGCCTTCAGCGTGCATCCTTGCGCGCCGCCCTGGGTGCTGGCGTTGCGCACCGCGGCCTTGGCCTCGGCGCCGCCGGCGTTATAGGCGTCGACACGAGCGACCGCGCCACAGTCCTTGCTGCCCGACAGGCGGGTGGTGACCGCCTGGGCCTGGCTGCCGGGGTTGACCAACATCACGTAGGTCTTGCCGCCGGCCTGCAAGGCCGCCGCCGGCAGCTCGGCGCTCGGCTTGCGCGCGCCCACGGCCTTGGCACCGACGGGCACGCCACCGAACAAGGCCTTCATCGCGTTGGCCACCGGCCGGCGCTGGCCGTCTTCGGACAGCATGCCGTGCTGCTTCTTGGTGAAGCCGAAGTCCTGCAGCTGCCAGTAGATCAGGCCGCTGGCGCCCTGGCCGAGCAGCAGCGTGGCGCTGGCGGCAGCCTGCACCGCGTAGGCCGGCGAGTTCACGTCGAGGTCGGCGGCCGCTTGCGCATCGTCGTCGTTGTGCTTCTTGACGCCGAACTCGGTGATCAGGATCGGGCCGAACTTGCCGCGCCCCAGAAAGCTGGCCATGCCCGGGCCGGCGGCATCGGCCAGCACCTGGGGCGTCAGATAGGAATGCGCGCTGACATAACCCAGCGCCTTGGCGGCATTGGCATTAACCATGCCGCCGATGAAGTGGTCGAAGTCGCGAATGCCGGCGCCAGGCCCGGCAATGGCCCAGCCTTGCAGGCCGCGCGCGTCCATCGCGGCGCGCGTCTTCAACACCAGCGCGGCGTATTGCTCACGCTCGAACTGGGTGTCCCAGGCGCCTTGCGGCTCGTTGGTCAGCTCGACCGCCACCGCCTGTACGCCCTGGCGCTGCAGCCAGACCATCTGCGCGGTCAGCAGGTTGGCGTAGTCGCCCAGGTTCTCGGTCTTCGCGAAGTGCGCCTGCTGCTTCGAGCCGGCCTTCTGCACGCGCTTCTCGGACCACGGTTCGGGCATGCGCCAGAAGATCAGCACCGGCTGGATGTTCAGCTCTTTCATGCGGCGGTTGAATGCCGCCAGGCGGTCGCGCTGGGCGGGGTTGTCGTTGCGCTGCAGCACCTCGAGCAACTGGTCCACGCTCATGCCAGGGCGCAGCTGGTCGAAGGTGATCTTGGGGATCAGCGAGACGCGCACGAAGCGGGCATTCAGCTCCTTCAGCAGCGCCATGCCGGCATCGTCGCTGTCGCCCGCGGCATTGGTGGCGGCCAGCCGCTCGCGCGCCTTGGGGCCTAGCTTGGGGCCGGCAGCGTCGGCGCCGCCGCGGTCGCCTCTCAACCAGACCTGGGTGCCGAAGCCGATGAAGTCGTGGGCCTGGGCGAAGTCGAAATCCAGTGCGACCTCGCCGGCCGAGACGGCTCCGCCGGCCGCCAGCGCGCACGCCGCAGCGATGCGCCCGACGTTGCGGCGCCAGGCTGCCCGGCGCGAGGAAATGATCGATAGACCCCAGCCACGTTGACCGCTCATCCAGAGGCTCCTGCGATGTTCAAACACACGAATGCGGCGGCACCTTAGCAGAGGGATACAGCAATACACAGCAATACGGTAACGGGCTGTCTTGGGCCCGGCAGGCATGTCAGCTGGCGTTGGTTGACAAGATTGGCGCCGGCAGTTCGCCGCGCAGCAGCCGGTGCCGCTCGATCTGCGCCGGTGCGAACAGCGCCAGCAATCGCACCATCACCGCCTCGGCCTGAGCCGCATGGTCAGCGCCGAGGTTGCAGACGTAGACATCCAGCGTCACCGCGCCCAGCTCGGGCCAGGTGTGCACCGCCAGGTGCGACTCGGCCAGCAGCACCACGCCGGTGACGCCGGGCTCATGCGTTGTCCCCGGTCTTGGTGCGAAGCGGTGGAACAGCTCGCCGACGGCCTGCAGGCCCGCCGCCTGCACCGCAGCCAGGCAGGCGCTGCGCAGCGCCTGCGGGTCGGTCATCGCAGGCGTCTCGGCGGCGCAGCCGCGCAGGTCGGCGGTGAGGTGCAGGCCTTGCATCGTGGCGCGGATTATCGGCCGACCGATCGGCGGCCAGGGGGGATCCACCCCTAGCCGGTCTCCCCTGATCGGGGCCCCGAACCCCCGCGGGAGCGGGAGGGCGCGGCGAAGGCCATCTGCCTACGCTTCGGTCCGTGGTGAATCGCACCGCAGTACCGCCGTCAAACCCTTGCGGCGCCTTCATCTTCAGGGAGAAATCATGCGACTGAAACTGGCACTCTCGATGACCACCGCCGCACTGCTGGCGGCCATGGCATCCCCCGGGCACGCGACCGTGCTGCCCTACAAGAACGTCGACGCACTGGTGCACGAAGCCGACGGCATCGTGATCGGCACCGTGCGCTCGGTCGAGGCCGCGGCAAGCAAGCCGCACGACGTGCACACCTACGTGACGCTCGACCACCTGGACGTGCTGAGCGGCCAGCTCAACGCACCGACGCTGACGCTGCGCCTGCGCGGTGGCCTGGTCAACGGCCGCGGCCTGCATGTCGACGGTGCGCCGAACTTCGCGCCGAACGAGCGCGTGCTGCTGTTCGTGCAGGGCAACGGCCAGGATCTGGTGCCGCTGGTCGGCTGGGGCCAGGGCATGTTCCGCCTGGTGCCCGATGCGGCAACCGGCAAGACCAAGGTGCAGGACGCCGAAGGCAATGACGTCGTCGGCCTGGCCGATGGCCACCTGCAGCACCGCGACGGTGAACAGATGGATGTCGTGCTGATGGGCGCACCCGAGATGAAGCTGGCCCGCCAGCCCAAGCCCGAAGCCCACGCCGGCCAGACCGACGACGGCTCGGCCAGCACGCTGGTCGACGTGCAGGCGCTGCCGGCCCGCGCGATGTCGGCCGAGCGTTTCGTCGCCGAGATGCGCCAACGCGCCGCCGGCCACCACGGCAAGACGCTGCGCAGCGTGACGCCGCAGGACCAGCAGGCCGAAGCCGCTGCCGCCAGCGACGCYGCCGCGACCCACAGCCGTCCCGCCGCCCAGCCGGTCGCGATGCCCGAGGGCGCCGGCGTCAGCCTGCCCGCGCAGCGCGCCGTGCCGTCGGCCGCCGACCAGCGTTGATACGCCCGTCAGCGACACCCCAACGAACACCGACCAATCAAGAGGATTTCATGAACACGATTGACAAAACCCAGGCCCGTCGCGGCCTGCGCAAAGCCGCCGCCGTGCTCGGCCTGTTGGCGATGACGGCCTCGGCCGCCAACGCCGCCACCTGGCTGGAGTGCGAAGGCAACAAGATCAAGTGGAACAACAACTGGACCAACATGTACATCAGCACCACGTCGTTCCCGGCGGGGTCGAGCTGGGACAGTGACCTGCAGAACGCGATGTGGCACTGGAACAATGTCAAAGGCGCCGGCTTCAACTTCTACGTCGGCCGCGACACCGACGGCAGCCACGCCAAGGACAACGGCACCAACGAGATCTACATGCACGGCACCGAGGTGGGCTCGGCGCTGGCCGTGACCTTCAGCCGCTACCACTGCTACTGGCTGTTCGGCTACCAATACGGCCGCGACGAAGCCGACATCGCCTTCAACAGCAACCTGGGCTGGAACACCGGCAAGCTGAACTACGCCAGTCTGGGCTCGCCGTACAACTTCGAGCTGGTCGCGTTGCACGAGCTGGGCCACGCACTGGGCCTGGGCCACTCGGACGGCGTGCAGGCAACGATGAACTCGTACTACGCCAACGGCGGCCCGCTGGGCAACAACAAGGAGGTCGACCCGCTGCCCGACGACCGCTCCGGCGTGCGTGCGCTGTACCCCGACGGTACGACCGAAGCCGACGTGGCCAGCTCGCCGTTCAAGCGCACCGGCACCGGCACCAGCGGCCTGGTCAGCTCGCCGACCTCGGCCGCCCGCGGCTCGTCGGTCAACATCGGCTACACCTTTGCTAACCTGGGCACGGCCACCGCGACCTTCAACATCGGCTTCTACCTGTCGACCAACAACATCATCAGCACCGGCGACCGGCTGCTGGGCAGCAACACCGGGGCCTGGGCCTCGGCCGGCGCGCTCGGCACCTACACCCGCACGCTGACGATCCCGGCCGACGTGGCGCCCGGCACGTACTACCTCGGCTTCCTGGTCGACAAGGACTCGGGCATCGCCGAGGCCAACGAAGGCAACAACGGCCAGCCGATGCCACGCTCGATCACCGTGTATTGATC
>NZ_JBFUGE010000087.1:0-17082 GCF_056403075.1 Ideonella sp. P3_A4
GCCCAGCACGGTGTCGACGCCGTTGATGGCGATGCTGCCGGCGGCGCCCATGCTCAGCACGTCGGCGCCGGTCGAGCCGACCACCGATTCGATCGCCGAGACCCAGGTGCTGCCTGCAGCCAGCAGGGTCAGCGTGTCGGTCGTGCCGGTGCCGCCGATGACGCTGTCGATGGCCGACACCGACAGCGCAGCTTGTGCGCCGAGCAGAGCCACGACATCGGTCGCAGAGGCGCTGCCGATCACCGTTTCGGCACCGCTGACGCGCAGCGTGCCACCGCCAGCCAGCGTCACCACGTCGGTGCCGGTGGTGCCGACCAGAGTTTCAATGCGCGAAACCAACACGGTCGCCGAGGCGCCGTCCAAGGTCAGCACGTCGGTGCCGGTCGAGCCGATCACCGATTCGAAGGCGGAAGCGGTCAGGCTGCCCGCGGCCAACAGCGTCAGCACTTCGCCGGCGGCGGTGGTACCGACGGCGCTTTCGACCGCCGAGACAGCCAGCGAACCGGTGGCCAGCAGGGTCACGGTTTCACCGGTGCCGGTGGTGCCGATGACGGTGTCGACATTGCGCACCAGCAGGCTTTCGCCGGCGGTGCCGATGCGCACGGTTTCGGTCAGGGCCGAGCTGCCCGTGACGCTCTCGATGCCGGACACGGTGACCGTGCCGGCGGCCAACAGCGTCAATGCGTCGGTGGTGCCGGTCGTGCCGAGCACGCTGTCGACGGCCGAGGTGGCCAGGCTGCCGGCAGCCAGCATCTGCACCGTGTCGGTGACAGCCGTCTGGCCCAGCACGGTGTTGATGTCGGACACGGCGAGCGTGCTGCCCGAGGCGAGGGTGACCACTTCGACCAGCGTCGAAGCGCCGATCACACTGGCCACGTCGCTGACCTTCAGGCTACCTGCGGCCAGCATCGTGACGGCATCGCTGCCGCCGCCGCCGACCACCGATTCGACGTCGGAGACTTCGATCGAGCTGCCGTCCAGCACGCGCACGACATCGGTCGCGGCGGCCGAGCCGACCACGCGTTCGACGGCGCTGACGTTGACCGTGCCCGAGACCAGCATGTTGAGAATGTCGGTGCCGGTGGAGCCGACGACGCTGTCGACCTTGCTGATGTTCAGCGTGCCGGCGGCCAGCATCGTGGCGGTGTCGGTGCCGGTCGTGCCGACGAGGGTGTCGACGGCCGAGACGGACAAGCTGCCCGCGGCCAGCATCGTCACCGCTTCGGTCGTGCCGGTGGTGCCGGTCACGGTCTCGAAGCGAGACACCGAGATCGCGCCGCCGGCCAGCAGGGCCAGCACGTCGTCGGTATCGGTGGTGCCGATGGCAGTCTCGACGCCGCTGACGGACATCGTGCCCGGCGTCGTCATGCGCACGATGTCGGCCACGCCGGTCGAGCCGAGCACGGTTTCGATGTCGCTGACGGTGACGCTGCCAGCCGTGAGCATGCGGACCACGTCGGTGCCAGTGGAGCCGTTGATGCTGGCCATGCTGGACACGGCGATCGTGCCCGCGTTCAGCAGCGTGGCGGTGTCGGTGGTGGCGGTGGTGCCGATCAGCGTTTCGACGCTGCTGACCTCGATGCTGCCGCCAGCGGCGACGGTGACGATGTCGGTGCCGGTCGAGCCGACGACGGTTTCGAAGCGGTTGACGCGGATCGTGCTGGCGGCCAGCAGCGTCAGCGTGTCGCCGGCGTCGGTCGAGCCGATAGCGGTGTCTACGTCCTGAACGGACAGTGAGCCGGTGGCGAGCATCGTGACGACATCGGCCGAGCCGGACACGCCGAGCACGGTGTCGACATTCGACACGCTGATCGAGCTGGCGCCCACCAAGGTCACCACGTCGGTGCTGTCGGTGCCGATCACGGTCTCGACGCTGGACACCGCCATGTTGCCGCCGTTGTTCACGGTGACGACGTCGGTGCCGGTGCTGCCCAGCACGGTTTCGAGGTCGGAAATGCCGATGCTGCCGGYGGCCAGCATGTGCAGGACGTCGTTCGTCGCGGTGGTTCCGATGGCGCTGGCGACGTTGCGTACATGCAGCGTGCCGGCCGACAGCATCGTGATCTCGTCAGCAGTGTCACCGGTGCCGACGACGGTCTCGACCGCCGAGACGGCCAGCGCGCCGGCCGTCAGCAGTGTGACGCCGTCGACGCCAGTGGTGCCGAGCACCGTCTCGATGTCGGACACCTTCAGGCCACCCGCGGCCAGCAGGGTGACCACGTCATTGGTCGCGGCGGTGCCGGTGACGCTTTCGATGCCACTGACAGACAGGTCGCCGCCGTTGGCCATCGTCACTGCATCGGCGGTACCGAGCGAGCCCAGCACGGTTTCGATCGCATCGATCTCGACAGTGCCCGAGGCGAGCATGTGCAGCACGTCGGCCGTGGCGGTGGTGCCGATCACGGACGCGACGCGCGACACGTGCAGCGTGGTGTCTTCGGTCAGCTGCGTCACCACGTCTGAGGCATTGCCGGTGCCGAGCACCGTGTCGATGTCGCTGACGCTGACTGATTCGCTGGCCAGCAGCCGCACGGCATCGGCGGCGGTGGTGCCGATCACGCTGGCGACCGACGACACCGCCACGGTGCCGGCGGCCAGCAAGGTCACCTGGTCGGTCGATTCGCCGGTGCCGCGCACCGATTCGACCTGGCTGATGGACAGGCTGCCAGTGGTCAGCAGCGTCACGCTGTCGGTCGAGCCGAGGCCGCCGACCAGCGTTTCGACGTCGGACAGCGTGATGCTGCCGCTCGTCATCAAATGGATCTCGTCGGCGGTGCCGGTCGAGCCGACCACCGTTTCGACGGCCGACATCGAGATCACGCCTTCGGTTCCGAGCGTGACGATGTCGCCCGCGGCGGTCGAGCCGACCACGGTTTCGAAGTCGGACACCAGCACTTCGCCGGCGGCCAACAGGTTCAGCACGTCGGTGCTGGCGGTGCTGCCGCTGACGCTTTCGACGTCTTGCACGGCCAGCGTGCCGGCCGCGCCGAGCGTGACGCTGTCCGACAGGTCGGCCGAACCGAGCACGGTGTCGACAGCGCTGACGGTCAGCGCTGTGYCGTCGCGCATCGTCAGCACCTCGGTACCGCTGGTGCCACGAACCGATTCGATGCCGGCGACCGACAGGTTGCCGGCGGTCATCAGCTGGATCTCGTCGGCGGTGCCGTCCGAGCCGGTCACGCTTTCGATACCGGAAACTTGCAGCGTGCTTTCGGTCAGCAGCGTCACCGCGTCGGTGGTGCCGGTGGTGCCCAACAGTTGGTCAACATCGCTGACGGAGATCGCGCCGGCTTCGAGCATTTGCRCGACGTCTGCCGTGCCGCCGGCGCCGATCACGCTCTCGACCGCGCTGACGGCCAGCGTGGTGTCGGTGTCGAGCTGGGTGACGGTGTCGTTGGTGGCCGACGAGCCGACCAGCGTGGCCACGTCGGAGACGCTGACGCTCGCGCCGGCCAACAGCGTGACGATGTCGCCGCTGCCCGAACCGACGACCGATTCGATGTCGCTGATCGACAGGTTGCCCGCCACGTCCAGCGTCACCGTGTCGTCGGTGGCGGTGGTGCCGGTGACCGACTCGACGCCGCTGATGTGCAGCGAGGTCGCGTCCAGCATGCTGACGGCGTCGCTGCCGGTGGTGCCGATCACGCTTTCGATGTCGCTGACCGAAACCGCGCCAGCGGCCGACAGCGTCACCACGTCGGTGCCGCCACTCTGGCCGATCACGCTTTCAACACCGCCGACCAGCACATGGGCGCTGGTGTCGAGCAGCGTCACCGCGTCGTTGGAGCCGGCCGAGCCGGTGATGGTTTCGAAGTCCGAGACCTCGATCGCCGCGCTGTGCAGCAGCGTCAGCGCATCAGCGGTGCCGGTGGTGCCGATGGCGGTTTCAACGTCGCTGACGGCAACCGCGCCGGCAGACAACAGGGTCACCACGTCGGTGCCGGTCGAGCCCAACACGCTGTCGACGGCCGAGACACTGATCGTTGCGTCGGTCAGCAGGCTCAGCACTTCGACGCCGGTGGTGCCGGTGACGGTTTCGACGTCGCTGACCGACAAGCTGCCGGTGGCGATCGTCAGGATGTCGGTGCCTGTCGAGCCCAGCACCGTGTCGATGGCTGACAGCGTGATGCTGCTGCTGGTCGCAGCGGCCAGCGTGACGACTTCGACAGCGTTGGCCGCGCCGATCAACGATTCGACGGCATTGGCGCCGCCGTCCACGGTGACGCTGCCGCCACCGATGAGGGTGACGCGGTCGGTGCCGGTCGAGCCGGTGATGCTTTCAACACCAGACAGCGTGACGCTGCCGGCGTTCAGCAGCGTGACTTCGTCGACCGTGCCGGCCGCGCCGATCAGGGTTTCGACGTCGGACAAAGCGACCGTTGCCGAAGCGAGCAAGGTCACGGTGTTGGTGCCGCCCGAGCCGAGCACGGTCTCGACATCGGTCACAGCAATGCTGCCGGCAGCCAGCAGGGTCAGCTCGTCGGTCGTGGCGGTCGAGCCGACCACGCTTTCGATGCTGCTGACGCTGTGCGAGCCGGCGTCTTCGAAGGTCACGGTGTCGACCGAGCCGGCGGCGCCGAGCACGGTTTCGACATCGCTGGTCTGCACGCTGCCGCCACCGGCGAGCGTCAGCACATCGGAGGTGGCGGTCGAGCCGACCACGCTTTCGACGGCCGACACGGCCAAGGTCGCGGTGCCCATCGTCACCTGGTCGGCGCCGGTGGAGCCGAGCACGGTGGCGATGCTGCTGACCTCGACGGTCGCGCCGTTGCCTAGCAGGCTCAGCACATCGGCGGTGCCGCCGGTGCCGACGACCGATTCGACGCCGGACACGGCCAGCGCGCCGCTGGCAGTCAGCGTGACCACGTCGGTGGTGTCGGTCGAGCCGATCACGGTGTTGATGTTGGCGACCGACAGTGCGGCGCCGGTGCCGACGACGGTGACGACCTCGACCGCACCACTGCTGCCGACGATGCTGTCGACATCGGACACGGCCACGTTGCCGCTACCCAGCAGCGACAAGGTGTCGGTGGTGCCGGTGGAGCCGACCACGCTTTCGATTGCCGTCACGGCGACGGCGGCGCTGGCCATCGTCAGCGTGTCGGTGCCGGTCGAGCCGAGCACGGTGGCTACGTCACTGACGGTGACCGTCGCGCCGTTGCCGCCGAGCGTGACGATGTCGGTGGACTGGCCCGTGCCGGTGACCGATTCGATGCCCGAGACCTTCAGCGCGCCGGTGGCCAGCAGCGTGACGGCGTCGGTGGTGTCGGTGGTGCCGATCACGGTGTCGACCRCGCTGACCGAGATCGCGCCGGCGGTGCCGAGCGTGACCACTTCGGTCAGGCCGGCGCTGCCGAGCACGGTCTCGACATCAGAGACATTGACCGAGCCGGCGGCCAGCAGCGTCAGAGCGTCGGTGGTGCCGGTCGAGCCGATGACCGATTCGACGCCCGAGGTGGCGAGCGTCGCGCTGGCCATCGTCAACGCGTCGGTGCCGGTCGAGCCGAGCACGGTGGCCACGTCGCTGACGGTGGCGGTGGCGCCGTTGCCCAGCAGCGTGACAACGTCGCTGCCCAGGCCGGTGCCGGTGATGGATTCGATGCCCGAGACCTTCARCGCACCGCTGGCCAGYAGCGTGACGGCGTCGGTGGTATCGGTGGTGCCGATCACGGTGTCGACCGCGTTGACGGCGATCGTGCCCGCAGTCAGCAGCGTGACCACTTCGGTCAGGCCACTGCCGCCGATGACGGTGTCGACATCGCTGACGCCGACGCTGCCCGAGGCCAGCAGTGACACGACGTCGGTGGTGTCGGTGGTGCCGATCACGCTCTCGACGGCCGAGACGGCCAGGCTGCCGGTGGTCAGCATCGTGACGGCGTCGGTGGTGCCGGTGCCGCCGATCACGGTGTTGATGTCGGACACGGCGACGGCCGCGCCGCCGATCATGCGCAGCACTTCGATGTTCGACGACGAGCCGATCACGCTGGCGACGTCGGACACGCGCACGGTGCCGGCAGCGCCCAGAGTCAGCACGTCAGCGGTGTTGCTGGTGCCGATCACGGTTTCGACCGCCGAGACCCACAGCGCGCCGGTGGTGGTCATCGTCACCGCGTCGGTCGCACCTGCGGAGCCGATGACCGAGTCGACATCCGAAACGCTGACCGAACCCGCGGCCAGCAGTTGCACCACATCGGTGGTGTCGGTGGTGCCGATCACGGTCTCGATGCCCGAGACTTTGACGGTGCCGGTGGTCAGCATCGTCAGCGCGTCGGCGCCGGTCGAGCCGAGCACGGTGTCGATGTCGCTGACGGCGACCGCGCCGGCGCCCAGCAGTTGCAACACCTCGACCTGGGCGGTTGCGCCCAAAACAGATTCGACGGCCGAGACGCGCACCGTGCCGGCATTCAGCAGCGTGACGATGTCGGTGGTGGCGGTGGAGCCGGTGACGGTGTCGACCGACGAGACGGCCAGCGAGCCGGTGGCCAGCATGGTCACGGCGTCGGTGGTGGCCGTGGTGCCGATGACCGAATCGATGTCGCTGACGGCGACCGAGCCGGTGGCCAGCAGCGTGACGGTCTCGGTCGTGTCGGTGGTGCCGGTGACCGATTCGACGCGGCTGATCGCGATGTTGCCGGCGGTGCCCAGCGTGATGCTGTCGGTGCCGGTGGAGCCGATCACCGATTCCACATCGCTCACCGTGACGGCCGAAGCCGCCAGCAGATTCAGGATGTCGGTGCCGGTGGTGCCCGTGACCGAGTCGATGGCTGAGACCGACACGGTGCCGGCGGCCAGCAAGGTCACCGCTTCGGTCGTGTTTGTGGTGCCAATGACGGTGTCGATCGCCGAGACCGACAGCGAGTCGCCGGCGTTCGCGAGGTGAATCACTTCAACGGCGGTCGTGCCCAGCACGCTTTCGACCGACGAGACGGTCAGCGAGCCAGCGGCCAGCATGTTCACCACGTCGGTGGTGTCGGTCGAACCGGTGACCGATTCGACACCCGACACGGCCAGCGTGCCGGTGGTCAGCATCGTCAACGCGTCGCCGGCGGCGGTGCTGCCGAGCACGGTTTCGATATCGCTGACAGCGACGCTGCCGGCGACCAGCATCGTCAGCACGTCGCTGGTGCCGGTGGTGCCGAGCACGCTCTCGACGGCCGAGATGGCCAGCGCACCGGTGGTCAGCATCGTGACGGCGTCGGTCGTGCCGGTGCCGCCGATCACGGTATTGATGTCGGAGACGGCGACAGCTGAGCCGCCGATCATGCGCAGCACTTCGGTGTTGGACGACGAGCCCAGCACGGTGGCCACGTCGGACACGCGCACGGTGCCGGCGGCGCCCAGCGTCAACACGTCAGCGGTGTTGCTGGTGCCAATCACGGTTTCGACGCTCGAGACCCAGAGCGCGCCGGTGGTGGTCATCGTCACCGCGTCGGTCGAGCCGGTGGTGCCGATGACCGAGTCGACATCGGACACGCTGACCGCGCCGGCGACCAGCAATTGCACGATGTCGGTGGTGGCTGTGGTGCCGGTGACGGTTTCGACCCCCGAGACTTTGACGGTGCCGGTGGCCAGCATCGTCARCGCGTCGGCGCCGCCGGAGCCCAGCACGGTGTCGATGTCGCTGATGGCGACTGAGCCCGCGGCCAGCAGTTGCAGCACTTCGACTTGGGCGGTCGCGCCGAGGACGGATTCGACCGCCGAGACACGCACGGTGCCRGCGTTCAGCAGCGTGACGACATCGGTCGTGTCGGTCGAGCCGGTAACGGTGTCGACAGAAGAGACGGCGAGCGAGCCGGTGGCCAGCATGGTCACGGCGTCGGTCGTGGCGGTGGTACCGACGACAGAGTCGATGGCGCTGACGGCGACCGAGCCGGTGGCCAGCAGCGTGATGGTTTCGGTGGTGTCGGTGGTGCCGATGACCGATTCGACCCGGCTGATCGCCAGGTTGCCGGCGGTGCCCAGCGTGACGGTGTCGGTGCCGGTGGAGCCGATGACCGATTCGATGTCGCTGACGGTGACAGCCGAGGCGGCCAGCAGGTTCAGCACGTCGGTGCCGGTGGTGCCGGTGACCGAATCGATGGCCGAAACCGAGACGGTGCCGGCGGCCAGCAACGTGACTGCTTCGGTCGTGTTCGTGGTGCCGATGATCGTGTCGATCGCCGAGACCGACAGCGAGTCGCCGGCGTTGGCCAGCGTGACCACTTCGACCGCGGTCGTGCCGACCAGCGATTCGACGGCCGAGACGCTGAGCGAGCCGCCGCCGAGCATGTTGACGATGTCGGTGGTGTCAGTCGTGCCGATCACCGATTCGACCGCCGAGACCGTCATCGTGCCGGTGGCGAGCATCGTGATCGCGTCGGTCGTGTCGGTCGAGCCGATCACGGTGTCGATGTCACTGACCGCGACCGCGCCGCCGGCCAGCAGGTTCAGCACGTCGGTGCCGGTGGTGCCGAGCACGCTTTCGACGCTGCTGACCGACATCGTGCCGCTGGTCAGCATCGACAGCACATCGGTGCCGGTCGAGCCGACGACGGTCTCGATGTCCGAGACGAACACCGTGCCGCTGTTGGCTGCATTCAGGGTGACGGCATCGGTGCCGGTGGAGCCCAGGACGGTCTCGATCGCACTGATCGCGATGCTGCCACCCGTCCCGAGCAGAGTCAGCACATCTGTCGTGGCGGTGGTGCCGCCGATGCTGCTGACGTTGCCCGAGATGACAACACCGTTGATATCGACCGAATCAATCATGAGGACTCCGAAACCTTGAAGCGTGACTTTTTGACGTTCTGGCTGACCTGAGGCTTTGATGGACCCGGCCGCAGCCGGACCCCCCTCCTTCAGGTCGTCATCGAGTTTTCGGCTTGGGGCGCATGGGCTTGAAGTGCCTGAGAGGGTTATTCGCAGGCTTTATTTCTCGATTGAAGCGTTTCCAGCGGGGCTACCCTCCCTGGCGTTGGCTCCTGCCGTCCCCGGCGGGTGCTCGGCCATGGATCGTTTTCCGATGACCTCTTCTGCATTGCCCGCCCGTCCCGCCACCGCCCCGCGCCGCCGCCAGGGCCCGCTGGCCCGCGCCCTGGCCGGCGAAAAACGGGCGCTCGGCGCCTGCGCCTTGTTCAGCGGCGTCTCCAGCGTCTTGCTGCTGGTGCCGTCGGTCTACTCGATGCAAATTTATGACCGGGTGCTGTCCAGCCGCCACGGCGTCACCTTGCTCGCACTGACAGCGATCGCGCTCGGCCTGTACCTGCTGCTCGCGGCGCTCGACTGGGCGCGCGGCGAATTGATGGTGGTGGTCGGCATGCGGCTCGATCAGAAACTGCGCCAGCCTGTCTTCGACGCGGCACTGCGCCGGCCCGGGGCCAGCGCAGTGGCGGCGAACGCAGCGCAGGCGGATCTGCACACCGTGCGCCAGTTCGTCTCCGGCCCGGCCTTGCACGCCTTGTTCGATCTGCCCTGGCTGCCGCTGATGGCGCTCGCTGCCACGCTGCTGCACCCRCTGCTCGGCGCGTATGTCGTTGGTGCGACCTTGATGCTGCTGGCGCTGACCTGGCTCAGCGAATGGCGCAGTGCCGCGCCGTTGGCTCGCGCTGGCCTTGAAGGAGTGGCCGCACAACAATCGTTAGCCGAGACCGCACGCCATGCCGAATTGGTTCGCGCATTGGGCATGCAATCGGTGATGCGCGAGCGCTGGTTGCGCCGCCACCTCGCGATGCTGGGCTGGCAGTCCCGCGCCAGCCAGGCCGCTGAAACTCTKGGTGCCGGGACACGCTTCGCCCGCATGGCGATGCAGTCGCTGGTGTTTGCGCTGGGCGCCTGGCTGGTGCTTGACGGCGAGCTGTCGGCCGGCGGCATCTTTGCGGTGTCGTTGATCGTGGGCCGCGCGCTGGCGCCTGTCGAGCAGGTGTTGAACCTGTGGCGCCAGGTGGTTCAGGTGCGCAATGCCTGGGACCGGCTGGACACGCTGCTGATCGAGGCCGGCAACTCGCCGGAGCGCATGGCGCTGCCCGCACCGAGTGGGCAGATCACCGTCAACCAGGCTTCGGCGCTCGCCCCGGGCGGCGCACGGCCGGTGCTGGTGGGCATCAGCTGCTCGGCAATGCCGGGCGACATCGTCGGCGTGATCGGCCACAGCGGCTCGGGCAAGTCGACGCTGGGCCGCCTGTTGATCGGCCTGGACGCGCCGGCTGCGGGCCAGGTGCGGCTGGACGGTGCCGATCTGTCGCAATGGCCGCGTGAAGCGTTGGGCCCCTACATCGGCTATTTGCCGCAGACCGTGGACCTGATGGAGGGCACGGTGGCCGAGAACATCGCGCGCTTCGGCGCGGTGGATGCCGAGAAGGTGGTGGCTGCTGCGCGTGCCGCCGGCGTGCACGACATGGTGCTGAAGCTGCCGCACGGCTACGACACGCCGCTGGGGCCCGATGGTGCCGGCCTTTCCGGTGGCCAGAAGCAGCGTGTGGCTTTGGCCCGAGCGCTGTATGGCGATCCGCGCCTGCTGGTGCTGGACGAACCGAATGCCAACCTCGATGCCGACGGCGAAGCCGCGCTGCACACCGCGTTGATCGGGTGCAAGGCCCGCGGCGCCACAGTCTTCGTGATCACCCAGCGCAATGGCGTGCTGGGTCTGGCCGACAAGTTGCTGGTGCTGCAAGACGGCAGCGCACTGGCCTTTGGCCCCAAACAAGAGGTGCTGTCGCGCTTTGCCGCTGCACCACCGGCAGCGCCCTCGGCGACTCCAGCGCGCGCGGCCGCGAACAGCGCGCCGATGGAGGCCACCGCATGAACCCCGGCAAGACGATGGATGCATTGGAGTTGGCGCCACCGGTGCCGCTGGACCYGAAGCGCCCGCTGCGCTTCGGCCTCGGCGCGCTGGCGATCGGCGTGGCTGTCACCCTGTGGTGGTCGGCTGCGGTGCCGTTGGCCGAAGGCGTGCCCGCCGACGGCGTGGTGAAGACAGAAGGCAGCCGGCGCAGCGTTCAACATGCGCGTGGCGGCACGCTGCGTGAGATCCTGGTGCGTGACGGCGACACGGTGCACCAAGGCCAGCCGCTGCTGCGCCTGGACGACAACGACGCGAAAGCACGCATGGGCATGATCGATGCCCGCTGGTGGCCGTCGCTGGCGCAGGAAGCCCGTCTGCTGGCCGAGCGCGACGGCCTAGCCCGCATCACCTTCCCATCCGAATTGGTTGACGCGAAGACGCCGGGTGCTGCTGACGCGATGGGTGCGCAGCAACGCTTGTTCGATGCCCGCCGCGCGGCGCTGTCGCAAGACGACGTGGCGCAGCAGGCGGCGGTCGATTCGCTGCGCGCCTATGGCAGCGGGCTGAAAGACCAGTCCGGCACGCGTGAAGAGCAGATCCGCTCGCTGAACGAAGAGCTGAAGACCTGGCGCGAACTGCAGGCTCAAGGGTATGTGGCGCGGGCGCGCTTGTTCGAGATCGAGCGCAACCTGATGGCGGTGCAAGGCCAGTACAGCCAGGACATCGGCAGCTTGTCGCGCGTCGAAGGCAGTGTGGCCGAGACGCAGGCCAAGCGGGCGCAGCGCCAGTCGGAACTGCGGCGTGATGTCGAAACACAACTGAGCGAGGTGCAGTCGCGCCTGGCCGAACTGCGCGAACAGCGTGCCGCCTTGCGCGACGAACTGGCCCGCTGCACGCTGACCGCGCCGGTCGACGGCACGGTGGTCGATCTCGCGGTCCACACCGAAGGCGGTGTCGTTGCCGCCGGCCAGAAACTGCTGGACCTCGTGCCCAGCCACGAAGCGTTGGTGGTCGAGGCCCAGGTGCCGGTGCGTCTGGCCGACGGCCTGGTCAACGGCATGCCGGGCCAGGTTCGCTTCACCTCACGCGACCAGCGCCTGACGCGGCCCGCCGAAGGCAAGGTCATCTACGTGGCCGCCGACCGCAGCGCCGACATGCAGAACCCCGAAGGCTGGTACCTGGTGCGGGTGGCGGTGACGCCGCAAGCCTTGAAGGACGCCGGTGTCGCCAGCCTGCAGCCCGGCATGCCGGCCCAGGTGATGATCGCGACCGGCCAGCGCTCGATGCTGGCCTATTTGCTCGACCCGTTGACCAAGCGCTTGAATGGCGTGCTGGCGGAACGTTAGCTTTCGCAACAAGGTGCGGATAATCCGTGATCTTGTGCACACGATGCGACTTCGCCACGCCAATGCACAAGCGATGTCAGCCGGGACACTGCCGGCTGCTTTGATCGGTAGCTGTTAGGACCGCCGCGCATGCGTATTTCGTTGCTCTTGACCCTCGCGTTGGCGGCCATCCTGGCCGGCTGTGCCAACCCGCCCCCAGCGCCGTCGGCCGAGGCCAACGACTGGCAGCCGATGAAGTTGCCGGGCAAGTTGCCCACCCGCTACGAATGGACGGAGAAGGAAGGGCGTCAGGCCTGGATGGCGACAGCCGACCGTTCCGCCAGCATGTGGCGCCGCCGTGTGGCGCCCGCGCTGAGCCGCCCTCACGAAGTGCGCTTCTCATGGTGGGTACAAGACGCGATTCCCGCCGCTGACCTGGCCGACGCCGACCGCGGCGATGCGCCGGCCCGCGTGATGATCTCGTTCGACGGCGATGTGGCCGCGCTGCCCTTGCGCACGCGCCTGATGTTCGACGTGATGGAGACATTGACCGGCGAGCAGCCGCCCTACGCGACGCTGATGTACGTCTGGGATGCCAAGCACCCGGTCGGCACGGTGCTGATCCATCCGCGCAGTGACCGCGTGCGCCAGATCGTGGTCGATTCAGACCCTGGCGACCTGCGTCGCTGGCGTGACCACCACCGCGACCTGGCGGCCGACTTCCGCCTGGCCTTCGGCGAGGAGCCCGGGCCATTGACATCGGTCGCCTTCATGACCGACAGCGACAACACCCGTTCGAAGGCCCGCACCTGGTACGGCGCGCTCGAGCTGCTTTGAGCCGGCCGTAGGGCCCCTGAGCTTGTTGAAGGGCCGGCGTCGAACAGCGCATCAAGCGCCGCGGCCCGACGGCGCCGCTCAGCCCAGCTGACGCACGCGGGCGGTCGCGTTCGTCACGCGCTCGAGCATGCCGGCATCGGCCTCGCCCACGTGGCCGTGGAAGAGCAGGTTGCGGTACTTGGCCAGCTCCAGCAACTCGACGTGGAACTCGTCGGCGATCGTGCCGTTGTCGAGCAATGCGCCGGCCATCTGGCGCACGCTACCGGCGTTCTTGCCTTCGCCGTCGTTGGTGATCAGGTCAAGCCGGCGCATCTGCTCGCGCAGGGCACGTTCGAGCTGACGAAACGCGCGAAAGAAATCTTCGGCCGAGGCCTGCTCGCGCGTCTCGGCATAGGGCTGCTCCTGTTGCTGCTGCTCCAGCTCGCGCTCGGCCGCCTTGCGGTACTTGGCCGGGTCGATGATCGTCACGACGAAGCCGAGGCCGGCGACGATCGCGACGATGTCGAAAAAGGCCGCCGCGCTCATCAGCCACCCCGGGGTGACGTGGTCGGCGCGGTTGACCCACACCACCAGCAGGCTCAGCACGACCGCCAGCGCAGTCAGCCAGGCCAGCACAGTGAGCCGCGCGTGGTAACTGGCACGCAGCCCCTCGTGCAGCTCTTGCAACGAGTCGTCGCGGTCGCGTGCTGCTTCGATCTGCGACAGCACCAGTGCGTAGCCGGTGAGCAGCAGCGCAACGAATGTCGAGACGCACTGCGCCGCGGCCGTGAACGTCCAGTAGATGTAGTCTGTGTTCATGGAGCCCCTCGCCCGACGGGTACATCGGTCGATCCCCCGGAGGGATGCGGGCCGGCTCGGGAGCGGCCCGTCGCACGGCCCGCATGCCCCGCCCGAACCGCTGCCAAATTACTGGCCGGCTTCGAGGTGGTAGTCCGTCGCGCGCTGGACTTCATTCTTCGAGCCCAGCACCACGCTGACGCGTTCGTGCAGCTTGGTCGGCACCAGGTCCATGATGCGCTGGCGGCCGTTGGTCGCGATGCCGCCGGCCTGCTCGACCAGGAAGGCCATCGGGTTGGCTTCGTACATCAGGCGCAGCTTGCCGGGCTTGTCCGGCTCGCGCTTGTCCCACGGGTACAGGAACACGCCGCCGCGGGTCAGGATGCGGTGCACATCGGCCACCATCGAGGCGACCCAGCGCATGTTGAAATCCTTGCCGCGCGGGCCTTCCTTGCCGGCCAGACATTCGTCGATGTAGCGCTTGACCGGGGTGTCCCAGTGGCGCATGTTCGACATGTTGATCGCGAATTCCTTGGTGTCTTCGGGGATGCGCACTTCTTCTTCGGTCAGCACCCACGAGCCTTGCTCGCGGTCGAGCGTGAACATCGCGACGCCACGGCCAACCGTCAGCACCAGCGTGGTCTGCGGGCCGTAGACGCAGTAGCCAGCGGCTGCCTGCTGTTTGCCCGGCTGCAGGAAATCTTCTTCGCTGATGCCGCGCTGGTTGTTGACCTTGCGCAGCACCGAGAAGATGGTGCCGATCGAGACGTTGACGTCGATGTTCGACGAGCCATCGAGCGGGTCGAACAGCAGCAGGTATTCGCCCTGCGGGTAGCGGTTCGGCACGACGTGGATCGAGTCCATCTCCTCCGACGCCATTGCCGCCAGATGGCCGCCCCACTCATTGGCCTCGATCAGCACCTCGTTCGAGATGATGTCGAGCTTCTTCTGCACCTCGCCCTGCACGTTCTCGCTGCCGGCCGAGCCCAGCACCTCGCCGAGCGCGCCCTTGTTGACCGAGATCGCGATGCGCTTGCAAGCGCGCGCGACCACCTCGATCAACAAGCGCAGTTGCGCCGGGATGTGGCCATGCTCGCGCTGCTGCTCRACCAGGTACTGCGTGAGACTGATACGTGAACTCATGGTGGAACGGTGCCTTCAGTCTTGCAGCGCGCGGTTGATGATCTCGGCGGTGTCGCCAGACAGGTCGCTCTTGGCGGCAACGCGGGCAATTGCCTCGCGAGCGGCTGAGCGGTACGGCTCGGCCAGTGCGCGCCAGCGGTCCAGGCCGCGGGCGAAGCGCGAGGCGATCTGTGGGTTGATCGAGTCCAGCTCGACCACACGATCGGCCCAGAATACGTAGCCGGCTGCATCGGCGCGGTGGAAGGCGGCCGGGTTGTAGAAGGCCACCGACATCAGCAGCGAACGTGCGCGGTTCGGGTTGTGCAGCGTGAAGTCGGGGTGCTTCAGCAGTTGCTTGATCTGGGCGAAGACGCGGCCATCGCGCTCGGGCGCGCGGGCCTGCAGCATGAACCACTTGTCGAGCACCAGTGCGTCGTTGCGGAACAGCGTGTGGAAGCGCTCCAGCGCCGGCGCGGCCAGCTCGGCGTGGGCATTGACCAGGGCCTGCAGCGCGCCGAGGCGGTCGGTCATGTTGCTGGCGTCCTTGAAGCGCTGGAACGCGCGGCCCGGCCAGACGSTGTCACCGGTGGCCGTGGCGTGACGCACCAGCATGGCCAGCGCCAGGTTGGCCAGCGCACGCTTGCCGGCCTGGTCGGCGGTGGGCTGGTAGCCCTCGTTCACCTGGTGGGCACCAAAGGCCCAGGCCCAATCGTCTTGCAGACGCGCGGCCAACTGTTCGACCATCGCTTCGCGCACGGCGTGCACGCGCTGCGGGTCGACCTCGGTGGTCTGCTCGGCGACATACCCTTCCGACGGCGGCACCAGCGCCATTTCCTTGAAGGCCGGGTCCAGCGTCGCGTCGCGCAGCACGGTGCGCATGGCGTTGACGAAGGGCTCGTCAAGCTCCAGCGTGCCGCTGCGCAGGGCAGCCAGCAGGCGCGACAGCGCCAGCTTCTGGCCGGCTTCCCAGCGGGTGAAGGGGTCGCTGTCGTGGGCCAGCAGCACCAGGCGGTCGGCGTCGGTCAGGCCGTCGTCGAGCACCACCGGGGCCGAGAAGCCACGCAGCAACGAAGGCACGCAGTCTTCGGTGACGCCAGTGAAGACGAAGCGTTGCGTCGCCTCGGTCATTACCAGCACGCGCTCGGTGCCGGCGGCTGAGGCTTCGCCTTCGAGCTGCAGCGGCAGTGCACGCCCATCGGCGCGGCCGACCAGGCCCATCGCGACCGGGATCAGCTGCGGCAGCTTGGACGGTTGCGCAGCGGTGGCCGGGTTGGTTTGGGACAGCTCGAGCGTGAAAGTCGCGTTGGCGGCGTCGTACTGGCCGCGTGCGGTCAGATGCGGCGTGCCGGACTGGGCGTACCAGCGTTTGAACAGGTCCAGCTGCTGGGTCAGTGCGCTGCCGGGGTTGGCGTCGGCGATGGCCTGCGCGAAGTCGTCGCAAGTCACGGCTTGGCCGTCATGGCGCTGGAAGTACAGCGCCATGCCCTTCGCAAAACCTTCGCGGCCGACAAGGGTGTGCATCATGCGCACGACCTCGGCGCCCTTTTCGTAGACGGTCGAGGTGTAGAAGTTGTCGATCGCCTGGTAGGCGTCGGGCCGCACCGGGTGGGCCATCGGGCCGGCATCTTCGGGGAACTGCGATTCACGCAGGCGCAGCACGTCGCCGATGCGGCAGACGGCGCGGGCCGACGCGCTGCCGGCCATGTCCATCGAGAATTCCTGGTCGCGGAAGACGGTCAGGCCTTCTTTCAGCGACAGCTGGAACCAGTCGCGGCAGGTGATGCGGTTGCCGGTCCAGTTGTGGAAGTACTCGTGGCCGACGACGCTTTCGATGCCGTCGAAGTCGGTGTCGGTCGCCGTCGCGGCGCTGGCCAGCACGAACTTGGTGTTGAACAGGTTCAGGCCCTTGTTCTCCATCGCGCCCATGTTGAAGTCGTCGACCGCGACGATCATGAAGCGCTCCAGGTCGAGCGGCAGGTTGAAGCGGGCTTCGTCCCACACGACCGACGCGATCAGCGAGTTCATCGCGTGCTCGGTCTTGTCCAGGTCACCGCGCTTGACGAAGACCTGCAGCAGGTGGTCCTTGCCGCCGCGGGTGCGCACCCATTGCTCGCGCRCCACCAGGTCGGCGGCGACCAGCGCGAACAGGTAGCTGGGCTTCGGGAACGGGTCGTGCCACTTGGCGAAGTGGCGATGGCTGTCCAGCTCGCCTTGCTCGACCAGGTTGCCGTTGCTCAGCAGCACCGGGTACTTCTTCTTGTC
>NZ_JBFUGE010000088.1:0-16993 GCF_056403075.1 Ideonella sp. P3_A4
GCGCAGGCCGGCCCTGCAACGCGCTCTGCAGCAGGCAGTCGGCCTGCTCGGGCTCGACGACGATGAAGCGCGGGCGTTGCGCACCGTAGCGCTCCCAGAAGTGGCTCACGATGCCGGCGGCCAACCCGCCGACGCCGCCCTGGAGGATGACGTGGGTGTACGGGCAAGCCGCGCCATTCGGCACCGTCTCCAGCAACTCTTCGGCGATCACGCCGTAGCCCTGCATCACGTCGCGCGGGACGTCTTCGTAGCCCTCGTACGACGTGTCGGACACCACCTCCCAGCCGTTGGTGCGCGCCAGCCGAGCAGCCTCGTGGACCGATTCGTCGTAGTTGCCTTGGATGCGAACGATCTCGGCGCCGAACGCGGCGATGGCCCGCTGGCGCTCCACGCTGACGTGGGCGTGCAGGACGATCACGCAGCGGCAGCCGATGCTTTGCGCTGCCGCGGCCAGCGCACAGCCGTGGTTGCCATCGGTGGCGCTGATGACGACGAAGCCACGCAGCGCGTCAGCGTGTTGCCCGGCAAACAGTTCGGCGGCGGTCCAGTCGCGTTTGGGCCAACGGCGCATGACCAGCTGGATCAACGCGTTGGGCGCACCCAGTGTCTTAAAGCTGCCGAGGCTGGAGCGCCTGGACTCGTCCTTGACCGTCACCGAGGCCACGCCCAGCGAAGCGGCCAGGCGCGGCATGGGCCACGCCGGTGTCGGGTGTGCGGACAAACGACTCCAGTTCGACAAGCGCGTGCGGCTTTCGCGGCCAGCAGCCAGGCTGAGGATTGGCTGGAGGTCGGCGTCATAAGGGCGACGGTCGGCACGGGTATTGGCGAGGAACATGTCAGCGGGCCGCGGCGGGCGATTGGGGGAGGCGGATTCGGGCCAGCTCGGCGAAGTAGCGCGCGCCGACAGGAAGGATCTGGTCGTTGAAGTCGTACTGGGCGTTGTGCAGCGGCGTGGCGCCAAGGCCCGCGCCGTCGCCGTTGCCGATGAAGACGAAAGCGCCGGGCAGTGCCTTGAGGAAGCCGCCGAAGTCTTCCGAGATCATCATCGGCGGCACGTCGGCATCCACGTTCGCATCGCCCACGATGGCCTTGGCGGCTTGCACGGCGATGGGCACGCACTGCGCCCAGTTCACGGTCGGCGCGAACTCATGCGTGTACTCGACGACGCAGCGGGCGCCATGCGCGCGACAGATACCGTCGCAGAGCTCACGCATGCGGCTTTCCAGCAGCGCCTGCACCTCGGGCGCGTAGCTGCGCGTGTCGCCCTTGATGACCACCTCGGTCGGGATCGCGTTGCGGATGCCGTCGGTCAGGAACTCAGTGCAGGACACGACCGCCGAGTGCCGCGGATCGACCGAGCGCGCCACGATGGTCTGCAGTGCCAGCACGATCTCCGCACCGATGACCAACGGGTCGATGGCCATGTGCGGCCGCGCGGCATGCCCGCCACGGCCGGTGATTCGGATGACGAAGTTGTCCTCGCTGGCCATGATCCCGCCGACACGGGTGGCGATGTGCCCCGCGGGCATGCCGGGGATGTTGTGGGCACCGTAGATCTCGTCCATCGGGAAGCGCTGCAGCAGGCCATCGGCTAGCATCGCTGCGGCGCCACGGCCGTGCTCTTCCGCCGGCTGGAAGATGAAGCGGACGGTGCCGTCGAAATCTCGGCGGCTGGACAGCAGCTGCGCCGCGCCCAGCAGCATCGCCATGTGCCCGTCGTGGCCGCAGGCGTGCATGCAGCCCGGGTGGGCCGATGTGTACGGCCGGCCTTCGGCGGTCTCTTGCATCGCCAGCGCGTCCATGTCGGCGCGCAGGCCGATGACGCCCGGGCCGGCGCCCACGGCGAGGTTCGCAACCACCCCGGTGCCGCCGATGCCTCGGTGCACCTCGAGGCCCAGAAGGTTCAGGATCTGCGCCACGCGGTCCGCCGTGCGCTGTTCGTTGAACCCGGTTTCGGGAAAGCGGTGGAAGTCCTGGCGCCAGCGCACCCAGCCTGCTTCCAGCGCCGCTTCGGTCGGTGCGTCGGTCGTGCCAGTCATGTCGTGTGATCCCTTGGGGAGTGACAGACTGAATTCTTGGCGCATCATCGCGGGGCAGATCACCACCAATACGTCATTCCATGGCGTATTTGTCTCACCAATACCCAAAGGATGAGGGAATGTCTCAAAGGCTTCGAAAGAGCACGCTGCCGGTGGCGCTGGACGGCCTGGACACGGCGCTGCTGGACCTGCTGCAGCGCGATGCTTCGATACCCATGCGCACCCTGGCGGACAAGGTCGGCAGCTCACCGGCTACCTGCCAGCGGCGGATCGCGCAGATGCGCGAATCGGGCGTTCTGCTCAAGCAGGTGGCGATCGTCGACCGCCACCTGGTCGGCCGGCCGTTGACGGTGTTCGTGTCAGTGGAGCTGGACAAGCAGAACGCCGCGCTGCTGAAGCAGTTCGAGCGGAAGATGAATGCGCTGGAGGACGTGATGGCCTGCTACGAGGTCTCCGGCGAGTCCGACTTCCTCATCATCGTCAACGCCGAGTCGATGGAGCAGTACCACGCGTTCACACGCGAGGTCTTCTCGTCGAACAACAACGTGCGCAACTTCAAGAGCATGTTCGCGATGAACTGCTCGAAGTTCGAGACGCGGGTGCCGCTGCCGCCGGTGTCCATGCCGGCAGCCGCCGCCGATTGAACGCGGTGCAGGCCCGGCTGGGTGCCGGAGTTGAAGCAGCCCGGGCTGAAGGTGGTGGCGGCAGGGTAACGGCGGCGCCCCCGGCCGCCGGCCGCTCGCGGGCCGCTGTTGGCGGGGCGCTTGCTTCGGTGCCATCTACACCGTGGTGCCGATGATGCGTTGGGGCGACCGCGAATGAGGGCCGGCACCCGAGGGCGCCACCGTAATCCTGCTGGCACCGTCGTGGGCGCGGCACGCGGCATGACACGAGGCCTCCGCTGCGCTGGCGACGGAGGCGAACGGGTCAGCGCCGCGGCCCGGCGCTCACAACTCTCGCAGGGCCGTTGTCACCGGCAAACTGGCCGCGCGCACGGCCGGGAACAGGCCGCCGATGAAGCCGATGGCCAGCGCCCACTTGACGCCTTCCCACAGCAGGCCAGGCGAGACGCGCAGGCTGAAGCTGAGCTTGCCGACCGAGCCGGCAGCCATGGTCGAGGCCTCGAAGCCGTTGAACAGCAACCAGGCGACGAGGCCCCCGATGGCACCGCCGATCAGCGCCAGCAACATCGTCTCCAGCATCACCGCCACCACCACGGGCAGGCCGCGGAAGCCGATGGCCCGCAGCGTGGCGATCTCACGGGCACGTGAGGCGATCGCTGCAAACATCGTGTTGAGCGCGCCGAACACCGCGCCCACGGCCATGATGGCGCCAACCGTGATGCCGATGATGCGCAGCATCTGGGTCATCTTCTCGGACTGCTTGGCGAAGAAGTCCAGCGTGGTGTTGGCATCGACCTTGAGTTGCGGGTTGGCGGCCAGTGCGTCCTTGAAACCCTTGAACGCGTCGGCGCTCGTCAGCTTCACGGTCGCCGAGTTGCGGCCGCTGCCGCGTTGGTAGGCATCGTTGACCACGTTGGCATCGGCCCAGAGTTCCGACTCCATCGCGTCGCCCGAGGCGAAGATGCCGACCACCGTCCAAGGCTGGTTGCCGAGCTTGAGCGTGGCACCCACGCTGAGGCCTTCGAACTGGCGCACCGCGCCCTTGCCGACGACCAGCTCGCGCAGGCCGGGCTGGAAGCGCCGGCCCTCGACGATCTTCAGGTGCGGACGCACGGCAAAGGCCTCGTCGCCGACGCCGCGCACCTGAGCGCTGCCCTCTTCGTCGGTCTTGGTGCCCTTGACCGGTAGGTTGGCCGCGACCACGGTCTCGGCAGAGACGAGCGGCTCACCCTTGTCGTTGCGCGCGATGCCGGCCGCCTGGGAGATTTGCACGATGTCTTCGCGGCTCAGCGCCGAAGCCACCTCGGCCGCCGAAGCGCCGCGCAGCACGATGGCCGTGTCCAGCCCACCCGAGTTGCGCAGCGTCTGCGCATAGCCCTCGGCCATGGCCAGCAACGCGACCAGCACGCCCACCACGCCGGCGATGCCGACAACGATGACCGCCGACGAGCCGATGCGCTGGTTCAGCGTGCTGATGCCCACCGAGGCCACCGAGCGCGCCTGCGCGCCGCCGCGGAAGACGAAGAGCCACAGCGCCAGCAACACCAGCAAGGCCAGTGCGCCTTGCCACGGCAGCATCACCCAGGCCACGAGCACGACGACCGTGAGCAGGAAGAGTCCGAGATTTTTCAAGAACTTCATGTCAGGCTCTCCCGGCCAATGCGTCGGTGATGTTCAAGCGCATCGCATTGAGCGCCGGCAGTGCGCCAACAACGACGCCGAAGAACAGCATCAGGCCCACGCCGATGGCCCAGCTGGCGGCGCCCGCGGCCGGCAGGTTGAGCGTGCCGCCACTGGCCGCACCAACTGCAGGCCCGACGACGCTGGCCAGCCCCAGGCCGATGACGCCGCCCAACAGCAGCAGCAGCATCGACTCGGCCAGCACCATGGCCAGCACGCTCTGGCCCGAGAAGCCCAGCGTCTTCAGCACGGCGATCTCGCTGGTGCGCTCGCGCACCGCCTGCATCATCGTGTTGCCCGACAGCAGCAGCAGCGTGAAGAACACCGCGCCCATGATCGAGGTGACGATCAGGTTGATGTCGGCCAGTTGCTTCATCCACGCGGCCGTGGCGGCCTGTTCGGTCAGCGTGCGGGTCTCGTGGTCGGAGTTGGACGAGATCGCGTCGATGGCCTTKGCCACGCGGTCGGCCTGGTTGACGTCCTTCACCCGGGTCACGTACCAGCCTGCCTGGCCGCGGTTGTAGGGCGTTGTCTCGTCGAAGTAGTCCCAGCGCAGCAGCATCAGCTGGTCGAACCAGCCGGAGGCCTTCTTGTCGGACACGTGGACCAGCCCGACGATCTTGAAGGTCCAGTTCAGGCTGCCGGACTTGTCCGGGAAGATGGTCGACTGCATCGGCAATTGGTCGCCGACCTTCCAGCCGAAGCGCTTGGCCAGGCCCTCACCCACAAGCGCGCCGATCTTGGTTTCGGCAAAGGCCTTGCGGTGCTCGGCCGAGACTTCCATCTCGGGGTAGATGTCGAGGTAGTTGGGTGCGACCGCGAAGCTGAAGACCTGGTTGTGCGGGTCTTGATAGGCGCCGCCGAACCAGTTGGCGAAGGTGGTGTCCTTGACGCCGTCGACTTGCGTGATGCGCGAGCCCAGCGCCATCGGCAGCAGCTGGATGAAGCTGAGCTTCGAGCCTGTCTGCAGCCGCGTGGCGCCGTTGGCGCTCTGGCCCGCCTGGTCGAAGCCGACGCGAACGGCGTCCAGCAGACCGAACAGCAAGAAGGCCGTGACGATCGAGACCAGGGTCAGGAAGGTGCGGAGCTTGCGCCGGAACAGCGCCGCCCAAATCAGGTGGAGATATTTCATGACGCTCCCCGTCAGGCCGCGACTGCGTCAGCTTGTTCGACCAGGGTGCCCTTGTCCAGGTGCAGCGTGTGGCTGGCTCGGCTGGCGGCCTTGGGGTCGTGGGTGACCATGACGATGGTCTTGCCGTGGTCGCGGTTGAGCACCTGCAGCAGCGTCAGCACATCTTCGGCCGACTGGCGGTCGAGGTCACCGGTGGGTTCGTCGCAGACCAGCAGCGTGGGGTCGGAGACGATGGCCCGCGCGATCGAGACGCGCTGCTGCTGGCCGCCCGAGAGCTCGGTCGGCTTGTGCGTGGCGCGGTCACCCAGCCCCACGAGCTGCAACGCGATGGACGCGCGCTTCTTGCGCTCGGCGGCCGAGAGCTTGGTCAGCAGCAGCGGCAGTTCCACGTTCTTCTGCGCCGACAGCGTGGGCATCAGGTTGTAGAACTGGAACACGAAGCCGACCTTGGCAGCGCGCCACTTGGAAAGCTGAGCACCGCTGAACTGGTCGATGCGCTCGCCCGCCACGGTGATCGAACCACCGCTGGGCGCGTCCAGCCCACCGATCAGGTTGAGCAAGGTGGTCTTGCCCGAGCCCGACGGGCCCATCAGCGCGAGGAAATCGCCCTGGCTGACCTGCAGGTCGATGTGGTGCAGCACCTCGACCTTTTGTTTGCCTCGGGTGTAGATCTTGGAAAGGTCGCGGATCTCGATCAAAGCGGTCATTTCATGCCTCCATGCTTCGCATTACGGTGTTCGCCTCGGTGTATGCCGCGGGGGCCCGTCGGCAAACGCTCATTCCTTGTTCACGACGTTGGAACCATTCTTCAGTTCGGCCGGCGGCGTGACGACAACCGCCTCGCCGGCCTTCAACCCTTCGGTGACCAGCTTGAACTTGCCGACATCGGCACCGAGCTTGACCGCGCGCTGCTGCGCCCGGCCCTCAGTCACCACGAAGACCGCGTTAGCCCCCTCACGCTGCGCCAACGCTTCTGACGGCACCAGCACACCGGGCACCGGCGCGGCCTGCACCTTCGGCTTGGTGGCCAGAAAGGTCACGCGCACGCCCATGTCGGGCACGACCCGCTCGTCCTTCTTCTCCAGCGCCACGCGGACCTTGACCGTGGCCTTGCCGCGGTCGGCGCTCGGGATCACGGCCAGCACGTGGGCGGGGATCTTCCAGTCCGGGTAGGCATCGAGCACGGCCTCGCAAGGCATGTCGGCCTTGACCTGGGCGATGTAGGCCTCGTTGACGTCGACCCCCACCTCGAGCGAGTCCATGTCGACGATGGTGCCCACGCCGGTCCGGGTGAAGCCACCACCAGCCGACAGCGGCGAGATGATCTCGCCCACCTGCGCAGCGCGCGCCGTGACGACGCCGTCAAACGGCGCACGGACGGTGGCGTAGTCGAAGGCCACGCGCGCCTGCACGACCTGGGCCTGCGCAGCCTCGGCCTGGCGCTGGGCGGCTTCGACCTGGGCCGTCAAGGACTTCACTGCGGTTGCCGTCTGCTCCTGCGTCTGGCGCGTCGTCATGCCCTGTGCAGCCAGCTCGGACTGGCGACGCGCATCGGCCTCGGCCTGGGCCAGCGCCGCGCGCACCTGTGCCACCCCGGCCTGGGCGCTGCGCGCCTGGGCCTCGGCTGTCGCCAGGCCGGCCTTGAGGCCGCTGTCGTCCAGGCGGGCCAGCACCTGCCCCTTCTTGACGCGGAAGCCCTCGTCGATCAGCACTTCGGTCAGCGTGCCGGTGATCTGGGCCGAGACCGTGGCCGAACGCCGCGCCGTCACATAGCCTGTGGCCTGCAGCACAGCGTCGGCGCTGGGGCCCTGGCCATTGGCACGCACGGTGACGGTCTGCACGGTGACGGGCTTGTTGCCCGCCAGGTACCACCAGGCCGCGGCGCCGGTCAAGGCCAGCACGACAACGCCGCCGAGCAGGCCCCAGACCCATTTCGGCGGTCCACCGCCGTCGTGGTCTTCGCGATGGGCTACGTCAATTCGTAGTTCCTTGAGCAGTCCGGTATCGATGTTAGGGTCCCTCCGAACGGGCCCTCAAGGGCGCGGGCCGAATTGGCCGGGGCCTCCAAGAGGGCAATGCATGGCAGCGCCGGATCTGCCAGAGCGGGCGGATCGTAGCAGGCGCGCGCATTGCCATTGATAAACCATGGCAGCGAATGCTCGTAGCACCGGCTCGGTCGCCCATGGCGAAGTGCCACGCTCAGTCAGTCACAACGTGACGTTCGGGTCTTCCGGCCCACGCTAGAGCGCCATCGACGCCCGCTGCGCCATCGCTGCCCGCCAGCGCTGCAAGTGAGGGTGGTGTTCACTCGGCTTGACCTTCACCACACGCGCAAAGTCCACCGCCACCACGGCGGTGATGTCGGCGATGCTGAGTCGGTCTGTCGCGATGAAGTCGCGGCCGGCCAGGTGGTCGTTCAGCGTGACGAAGAACTGCTGCAGCCTGGCCAGGCCGCGCTGCGCCAGCTCAGGGATCTGCGCGTAGTTCGCCGGCCCGGGCAGCGCGCGGTTGGCCATGGCCGGTGAGCTGTTGCGCAGCGCCTCGGCAATGGCCATCAGCCCTTCGAACTCGACACGCCATTGCCAGCTCGCGATCTCCGCCTTCTCCATCGGCGTGCGGCCCAGCAGCGGCGGCTCGGGGAAGCGGGCTTCCAGGTAAGCCGCGATCGCCGCGTTGTCGGTCAGCAAGGCACCTTCATCGGTGCGCAGCGCCGGCACGGTGCATTGCGGGTTCACCTGGCGGTAGGCGTCGCTCAGTTGCTCGCCAGTCCTCAAGTCCACCTCGACCGTCTCATGGGCCACGCCTTTTTCGGCGAGCAGGATGCGCGCGCGGCGGGGGCTCGGCGCGGTGGCGCAGTCGTACAGAGTGATCATCATGGGGTCTGTGCAAAGGGAGATGGCAATCAGCCGGACACGGCCAGCTTGTCCTGGGTCTGGGTGTCAAAGTCAGCGGCGTCGTGGCGCTCGTGCAATTGACTGGCCGGTTGGCCCCAGGTGCGGTTGACCATGCGGCCACGCTTCACGGCCGGGCGCTGCGCGATCTGGTTGGTCCAGCGCAGTACGTGGGTGTATTGCTCGACCTGCAGGAACTCGCCCGCTTCGTAGAGCTGGCCCTTGACGAGCGTGCCGTACCAGGGCCAGACGGACATGTCGGCGATGGTGTAGTCGTTGCCGGCCAGATAGGGGCGTTCGGCGAGGTGCTTGTCCAGCACGTCGAGCTGGCGCTTGACCTCCATCGCGTAGCGGTCGATGGCGTATTCGATCTTGGTCGGCGCATAGGCGTAGAAGTGGCCGAACCCGCCGCCGAGAAACGGTGCCGCACCCATCTGCCAGAACAGCCACGACAGGCATTCGGCGCGCTCGGTGCCGTCGGTCGGCAAGAAGGCACCAAACTTCTCGGCCAGGTACAGCAGGATTGCGCCGGACTCGAACACGCGAACCGGCGTGGGTCCGCTGTGGTCCACCAGCGCGGGGATCTTGCTGTTCGGGTTGGCCTCGACGAAGCCGCTGCCGAACTGATCACCATCGTTGATGCGGATCAGCCAGGCGTCGTACTCGGCGCCAACGTGGCCGAGCGCCAGCAGCTCTTCCAGCATCACCGTGACCTTGACGCCATTCGGCGTGGCCAGCGAATACAGCTGCAGCGGATGGCGCCCCACCGGCAACGCCTTGTCATGGGTCGGGCCGGCCACCGGGCGGTTGATGCTCGCGAAGCGGCCCCCGTTTTCCTTGTTCCAGGTCCAGACCTTTGGTGGCGTGTAGGCGGGCGAATCGCTCATGCAGTGATCTCCAGGCGGGCAAGACGCGCACGGTAACCGGCCCGCCACCGGCCTGCAGTCTGTACGGATTTTCGTGATGCCCACCGGGCCCGCCAGGATGACGGCACCCGGCCTCCGCACAAACCCTGAACCCACCGAGAAACCTCGTTACCAAACAGTGTCCGCAGATGAAAGCGGTTTCAATGAGAATGAACCTGACCACCGCGGAGAGTGGCCGGAGTCAGAACAACGAGGTTTTTTGTGTGGACGAGATATGGGCGACGCTGTCGCCCGAGCAACGAGGAGTGTTCATGAACATGCGACAAACCCTGCCGCACCGTATGCCCCCCATGCCGCGCTTGAGCGGCCGGAACTGGATCTGGGCCGCAGCCTTCGCTGCGCTGTCGGTGCCGGCCCACGCGGTCGACCTGGGCCCGAACGTGGTGATCTTCGACAACACGATGAGCACGGCCACCGTGCAGGCCAAGCTGGACCAGATCTTTGCCCAGCAAGAGAGCAACCAGTTCGGCACGCAGCGTTATGCGCTGCTGTTCAAGCCCGGCCACTACCAGGTCAACGCCAACGTCGGCTTCTACACCTCGGTGATGGGCGCAGGCCAGCACCCGCAGGACGTGGYCATCGATGCGGTCACCGTCGACGCCGGCTGGTTCGGCGGCAATGCAACGCAGAACTTCTGGCGCTCGGTCGAGAACGTGACCGTCACGCCGATCAACGGCGGCACGCGCTGGGCGGTGGCGCAGGCCGCGCCGATGCGCCGCGTCTGGGTCAAGGGCAACCTGAACCTGTCGCCGACCAACTACGGCTGGGCCAGCGGCGGCTACATCGCCGATTCGCGCATCGATGCGCAGGTGCAGCCCTACTCGCAGCAGCAGTGGTTCACGCGTGACAGCCAGATCGGCGGCTGGCTCAACGGCGTCTGGAACATGGTGTTCACCGGCGTCATCGGCGCACCCGCCAACAGCTTCCCGAACCCGGTCTACACGACGATCGCGCAAAGCCCGGTCACGCGCGAGAAGCCGTACCTCTACATCGACGGTGCCGGCGACTACCAGGTCTTCGTGCCTTTCCTGCGCAACAACTCGGCCGGCACTACCTGGTCGCCCACCGGCCAGACGCCGGGCCAGGCCGTGCCTTTGACGAAGTTCTACGTCGCCAAGCCGGGTGTCACCGCGGCGCAGTTGAACGCGCAACTGCAGGCCGGCATGCACCTGCTGTTCACGCCGGGCATCTACCACCTGGAAGAAACGCTATCGGTCAAGAAGGCCAACACGATCGTGATGGGCCTGGGCTATGCGACGCTGATCCCCGACAACGGCGTGGCCGCGATGAAGGTCGCCGACGTCGACGGCGTGAAGATCGCCAGCCTGCTGTTCGACGCGGGCCCGGTCAAATCGCCGGTGCTGCTGCAGCTGGGGCCGAAGAAGTCCGACGCGGCGCACGCCAGCAACCCGAGCTCGATCCAGGATGTGTTCTTCCGCATCGGCGGTGCAGGTGTCGGCAAGGCTGCGACCAGCCTCGAGGTCAACAGCGACAACGCGCTGATCGACCACGTGTGGGCCTGGCGCGCCGACCACGGCACGGGCGTGGGCTGGACGAGCAACACCGCGGCCACCGGCGTCATCGTCAACGGCAAGAACGTGACGGCCTACGGCCTGTTCGTCGAGCACTACCAGAAGTACAACGTGCGCTGGAACGGCAACGGCGGCCGCACCTACTTCTTCCAGAACGAGATGCCCTACGACCCGCCGACCCAGGCCGCCTGGCGCAGCGGTGCCAACGGCTACGCGGCCTACAAAGTGAACGACAAGGTCACCAGCCATGAAGCCTGGGGCCTGGGCAGCTACTGCTACTTCAACGTCAACTCGTCGATCCACGCCGATCGTGGCTTCGAAGTGCCGAACGTGGCGGGCGTGAAGCTGCACAGCCTGTCCACGGTGTCGCTCGGCGGCGTCGGCGTGATCGACCACGTGGTCAACCAGACCGGCGCACCGGCGCAAGGGCAAGACACCATCCCTTCGACGGTGACGACCTATCCCTGAAGCCGACTGAAAGAGCCGTGGGCCGACAAGGCCTGCGGCTCGGCCTGGTCAGGGTGAGATGGGCTTCAGGATGAACGAGAACGAGCGGGGGTTGCCGTCGACCTTCGCCTCCGCATTGGCAACGATCACGCCACTGCCGTTGATGTCCATCGCACCGGTCAGCCGGCGCGGCCGGCCGAAACCATCGACACAGCCGCCGGCACCGACCAGGGAGTTCACGTCGACCGGCCGGTCTTTGATGCTTGACCACAGGAGCGGCACGGTGCTGCCGTTGGCCGCGCGACCTGTTCCTACCACCGCCCCGGCGGCATTGATCGCTAGCGCGAAGGTGTTGACATAGTCGCTGGTCGATCCCATTTCGACGGCCGTGTCGTCCTGCCATGCAAAGGCGTGCGAGAGCTGATCGCTTTCGTAGAAAGCGCTGCCCACGATGGTGCCCCACTTGTTGACGGCATTTGGCGTGGCGATGCTGCCCACCGGGTAGGCCAGTGCCGAAATCTTGCCACCGACCCAGCGGACTGGAACGATGTCGCCGGCCGGGTTGCTGCTGGTGCCGACGACGACGCCGTCGTCATTGATGCTGTAGGCGTCGCTGGTGCCGCCCTTGTGCAGCGACCCAAGATCCCTGACGCGCCCCTCGAACCACAGCGTAGCGCGGTAGACCATGTCGCCGGAGGCCATTGTCTTTTCGCTGCTTCCGATGATCTTCCCGCGGCTGTTGATGGCGACCGCTCCCCCTTTTCCGCCACTGGACAGCGGCGGGAGGCTGGTCTGCTGGTTAGCGGTCCAGGTCACGGCACGCGGCACCATGAACTTGTCATAGATCTGGCCGACGGACTGGCCGGCATCGTTGATGTCGAAGGCGTCGGAATGGATGCCATCGTCATCGTTCAGGAGCACAGCCTGCCGGTTCGGGCCCCATTGGGCTGAACCGTACCGCCACCCGTCGACCCGCGGCGTCAAGGCGAAGCCCACGACCTGCACTCGATTGTTCAGTGCCCAGACATGTGTCTGCGATTCCACTGCGGTTTGCGAAGCGTCCGTCAGTGGCCGGCAGCTGTAGCTTGCGGCCTGCACGCCACCGGCCAACAGCGCCAACAGCGACGCCAGCGCGCCGCCAAGGGCAAAGAATATCTTCTCGTTCAAGGTTTCTCTCCTGGCTGGTTTGGGGATGTAGTGACGGCCGACAAGGGCCCTCGCCTAAGGTGCATTTCGCCGATCATGCCGGCGATCCGACACCTTACAACGCCACACCCCTAACGACGGAGCTTCGTGGCGCATTCCACGGTAACCGATCAGACCAGCCCGTCGAACAGCCAGACCTCGACCCACTCGCCGGCTGCGACCGAGCCCTGCTCGTGCCCCAGCACCAGCAGCGCATTGGCCTCGCTCATGCTGCGCAGGATGCCCGCGCCTTGCGAGCCGGTCAGGCGAACCTGCCAGCCGCCTTCGGGCGCGGCCTCGACGATTGCGCGCTGGAATTCGGTGCGCCCCGGCCGCTTGCGGATCGGCGTGGCGCAGCGCGCGTTCAGCCTCGGCATCGACGGCTGGATCGCGCCGGCCAGCGTCCACAACGCCTCTTGCGCAAACGCGTAGAAGGTGACCAATGCGGCCACCGGGTTGCCGGGCAGTGCGAACAGCCAGGCCGGGTCGGCGCCATCAGGCCGTCGCAACGGGCCGAAAGCGAACGGCCGGCCGGGCCGCATCGCGACCTTCCAGAACGCGACCTCGCCCATGCGGGCCAGCAGGTTGCGGGTGTAGTCGGCATCGCCCATGCTGACGCCACCGCTGGTCAGCACGACATCGGCTTCGCGCAGCGCGCGGGCCAGCGTGGCCTCCAGTGCGGCCGGGTCGTCGGCAACGAGGCCGAGGTCAACCACGTCGACGCCCATGCAGCGCAGCGCCGCGGCGAGACTGTGGCGGTTGCTGTCGTAGATGCAGCCAGGGTCCAACGGCTGGCCGGGTTCTCGCAGCTCGTTGCCGGTGGAAAACAAGGCGACGCGCAAGCGGCGCATCACCGGCAGTTGCGTCAAGCCGAGCGACGCCGCCAGCCCGAGGTCGGCCGGACGCAGCACACGGCCGCGCTGCAGCGCCGGTTTGCCCTGCGCCAGGTCTTCACCGCGGCGGCGGCGGTTCTCACCCGCGTGGATGACGCCGGCGGCGATGTGGACCACCCCGCCCTCTTCGCGGCACAGCTCCAGCGGCACCACAGTGTCCAACCCCTCGGGCATCACCGCGCCGGTCATGATGCGCACGCAGTCGCCTTGGGCCGTGACCACCGGCTTGGCATCGCCGGCCATCACCACGCCGGCCACGCGAAAGCGGCTCTCTGCGTCGGCCTGCAGCTCGGCACCGCGGAAGGCAAAGCCATCCATCGCCGAGTTGTCGTGCGCCGGCACGTCGATCGGCGACACCACGTCGTCGGCCAGCACGCGGCCCAGCGCGTCGGCCAATGGCAGTTGTTCGTGACCGCTGATCGGCTTCAGGCTGGCGGCGATGCGGGCGCGGGCGTCGGCAACGCTGATCTGTGCGTCACCGCGGGCCAGCGGCGAGGGGCCGAGTTCTGGGGTGGTGGTGGCCATGCGGCGTGCAATCGAGCTGTGGTGTGACACGGGATTGTGCGCTGCAACCAAGCCCCGCCGGCTACGTTGTATGCACCGGCTTGCATATCGCCAGTCCCTCTGCCGCCAGCCCAGAATGCATGCTGATGTCCACGCTCACCGACAGCGCCCAGCTGGCCGCCCAACTCGTCTGGCAAGGCGACGCCGAGCTGTGGCGCATCGTCGGCCTGTCGGTCCGAGTCAGCCTGCTGGCCTGTGTGCTCGGCGGCGTGCTGGGCCTGGCGCTCGGCGCGTGGCTTGCGGTGGCGCGCTTTCCCGGCTGGCGCGGCGTGATCTGGGTACTCAACACCTTGCTTGCGCTGCCTTCCGTGGTCGTGGGCTTGCTGGTCTACCTGTTGCTATYGCGAGCCGGGCCTCTGGGCGCCTATGGCCTGCTGTTCACGCCGACGGCGATGGTCTTCGCACAGGCGGTGTTGGTCACGCCTCTGATCGCCGCACTGACCCGGCGCCTGGTGCAGGACGCGCTGGCCGAAGGCGGCGATCAGCTGCGCTCGCTCGGCGCCGGCCCTTACGCCGCGGGGCTGCTGATGCTGCTTCACGAGCGACGCGCGGTGCTGACGATCGGGCTCACCGCCTTCGGCCGCGCGGTCTCCGAGGTCGGCGCGGTGATGATCGTCGGCGGCAACATCAACGGCGTGACGCGGGTGATGACCACTGCGATCGCGCTCGAAACCAGCAAGGGCGACCTCGCACTGGCGTTGGCCCTCGGCGCGGTGCTGCTCGGCGTGGTGGCACTGCTGAACCTGGCCGTGGCCGCGCTGCACGGCGCCGCGCAGGCTGCCGGTCAACGGCGCGAGGCCTGGGTGGCATGACGCAGATGCCGCCGAACGCGACGGTCCAAGCTCAGCCGCTGGTCAGCTTGCAGCACGCCAGCGTGCGCTTCGGCGTGGTGACAGCGCTGCACGACGTCGACCTGACGCTGCACCGCGGCGACCGCCTGGCGCTGGTCGGTGCCAACGGCTCCGGCAAGACCACGCTGCTGCGCCTGCTGCATGGGTTGGTACTGCCAAGCGAGGGACAGTGCAGCCACCATGCGCTGCAGCCTGAAGGGCGGCCTGCGATCGGCGCGATGCTGTTCCAGCGACCCTTCCTGCTGCGCCTGTCGGCACGGCGCAATGTCTCGCTCGGTCTGTGGCTGCGTGGCCTGCCGCGCGCGGAGCGGGCCGCGGCCACCGAGCGTGCGCTGCACCGCGTCGGCCTCGCGGCCCTGGCGGCACGGCCAGCGCGTGAGCTGTCCGGCGGGCAGCAGCAGCGTTTGGCGTTGGCACGCGCCTGGGCGCTGCGGCCCGACATCCTGTTTCTCGACGAGCCCACCGCCAGCCTGGATCCGAGTGCCAAGCGCGAGGTCGAGCAGCTGATCGAGGACTTCGCCAGCGAAGGCATGACCGTCGTGCTGGCCACCCACAACCTGGGCCAGGCCAAGCGGCTGGCGCGGCGCGTGGCCTACCTCGAAGGCGGGCGGCTGGTGGTCGAGCGGCCGGTGAGCGAATTCTTCAACCACAGCGAGACGCTGCCGCTGGAAGCACAGCAGTTCCTCAAAGGAGAGATGGTGTGGGCGTGAGTGCAAGCATTCCGTTCGTTCGCCTGGGTCGCCGAGCCCTGGTTGCGCTGCTGGCGAGCGCGCTGTGGACCAGCGCCGCGGCCGAAGAACCTTTCATCGTGCTGGCCTCGACCACCTCGACCGAGCAGTCGGGCCTGTTCGGTCACCTGCTGCCGGCCTTCAAGCAGGCCAGCGGCGTTGATGTGCGCGTGGTCGCTGTCGGCACCGGCCAGGCGCTGGACGTGGCGCGCCGGGGCGACGCCGACGCCGTGCTGGTGCAYGACACCGCGGCCGAAGAGAAGTTCGTCGCCGAAGGCTTCTCGGTTGCACGGTGGCCGGTCATGTACAACGACTTCGTGCTGATCGGCCCGCGCAACGACCCGGCGGGTGCGAAGGGCCGCGACATTGCCGCGGCGCTGGCCAAGCTGGCCACGAAGCCCGAGGCCATGTTCGTCTCGCGCGGCGACAAGAGCGGCACCCACGCCGCCGAACTGCGGCTGTGGAAGCAGGCCGGCACCGACATCGCCACCGTCAAGCCTGCGGGTTACCGCGAATGCGGCTGCGGCATGGGCCCGGCACTGAACATGGCGGCCAGCAGCAACGCCTATGTGCTGTCAGACCGCGGCACCTGGCTCGCGTTCAAGAACCGCGGCGAGCTGACGATCCTGGTCGAAGGCGACAAGGCCTTGTTCAACCAGTACGGCGTGATGGTGGTCAACCCGGCCAAGCACCCGCATGTGAAGCAGGCGCTCGCGCAACGCTTTGCCGACTGGATCACCAGCCCGGCCGGCCAGGCTTCGATCGCGGCCTACCAGGTCGGCGGCGAGCAGGCGTTCTTCCCCAACGCGAATCGACACTAGGTTACAGCTCTCCGAAGTAGGTCAGCCCTAGACTGGATTCGAGCCTGCGGGCTCGAATTCATCAATGACTAACTTCGGAGATGACATGACCATTCGGACTTTTGGATTCGGCCCACGTCGGCTGCTTCTGGCCGCGCTGATCGCTGCGGCACTGCCGGCAGCCCAGGCCGCCACACCCACGCTGGATGAAGCGCTGGCGCAGCTGGACGCCGAGCAGGCCAGCAACTACCAGGGTCGACCTGGCGCCCGCGTGCGCGACACTGCCGAGTTCGAGCGCATGCGGGCGTACCTGCGTGCGCACTACGCAGGCGTGGTCGCGCGTCACCACTTCGAGATGTCGCCCGGCGTGGTGGTCGACTGCGTCGACGAGCTGACGCAGCCCGGCGCGCGCCGCCAGGGCCTGACGCGTGCCGACTGGGTCAACCGCCCGAGCAAGTTGCCCGTCGATCCAGGYGCCGTGGACGCGTCAGGAATGCCAGCGCTGGACCAGACACCGCGCGACCCCGGCATCTTCCTGAGCCGCCAGGCGCCAGAGCGCGACAGCGACGGCCAGATCATGGCCTGCGCCCGCGGCACCATCCCGATGAAGCGCCTGAGCCTGCAGCGCCTGGCCGCCTTCGAAACGCTGGAGCACTTCCGCCACAAGCGCGGCCTGCCCGGCAGTGGTGGCCTGCCGAACGA
>NZ_JBFUGE010000089.1:0-16937 GCF_056403075.1 Ideonella sp. P3_A4
ACCGGCCCCGGCATCAACAACGTCGGCATGCTGGTCGGCTCCACCGAGACGCTCGATCAGAAGACTCGCGCCTTCGTCTGGGACAACGGTTCGTTGAGCCGGCTCGGCACGCTGGGCGGCGACAACAGCTACGGCTACGGGATCAATGACCGCGGCGACGTGGTGGGCTCATCTGACCTGGCCAATGGCGAAACGCACGCCTTCCTCTTGCGCGCGGGCACGATGCGTGACCTGGGCACTCTGGGCGGCACCACGTCGAGGGCCACGGGCATCAACCAGTCGCGCCAGGTGGTCGGGTGCTCGAAGACGGCCGGCAATGTGTCGGAAGAGGCCTTCATCTACGCCAGCGGCCTGATGCAAGGCCTGCCGACGCTGGGCGGCACCAACGCCTGCGCGTACGCCATCAACAAGGCGGGCTGGGCCGTTGGTAACTCGACGGTCACCCCGGGTGGCATCGACTACCGTGGCTTTGTCTATGACGGCGAAAAGCTCTACAACCTGAACGATGTACTCAGCGCCGATGACAAGGCCACCTGGCTGATCACGCAAGCCCGCGGCATCAACAAGAAGGGCCAGATCGTCGGCACCGCCAAGAACCTCGTCGACGGGAAGGTTCAGGCTGTCGTGCTGACGCCGGTGGTTCGCTGACCCTCCGAAGGCGCGGCTGTGGCCGCGCCTTTCGGGTCAGTGCAGGATCAGCGGCGCCACGCCATTGGCGAACGGCCAGCCCTGCGTTTCGTCGGTGCCGGTTTCCCAGTCGAAGCCGCCGTGGATCGTGGGGTTGGCTGCCTCGACGCGGGTCCATGTGTCGATCGCCTGGGCCTTGGTCATGTAGTTCGGCAGCGAGGTGTTGATGCCCAGGCCGACCATCACATGCGTCGGGCCCAGCAGGTTGACCCACTCCTGCACGTTGCCCACCACGTAATCCGGCTCGGCCAGGCCGGGGCCGTCGTAGTACTGCGGGGCGCAGTAGTCGATCGCACCGGCGTTCAGCATGTCCTTGCAGAAGGTCTTGTCGACCGGGTTCCACGGCGCTGGCGGTGCGCTGATGATGAAGCCCGGGTACAGGCGCTTGAGCTCCTTGCTGATCCAGGCCATCTCGCTCGTGTCGGGCGTCTGGTCGCCCTCGAAGGTGTTCCAGTCCATGCCGTCGAAGCCACCGAGCTGGTTGTAGATCGAGACGATGCTGTCGACAAAGGTCTGTGACTTGGTGCGGGTCGGGAAGCTCATGCCGTTCTTCGCACCACCCACCGACAGCAGGACCTTGCGGTGCTGCACCGTGCGGGCGTAGGCGATGTCTTCGTTCAAGTGTGTGGCGGCGCCGCGGCCGTCGCCCGGCGGCGAGTAGGTCACAGCACCGGTGGTGCCCGGCGGGCCGCCCACCGGCACCGCGTGGAATAGGTAGACCAGGTTGTAGTTGAGCGGCAGGTCGCGCAGGCGCAGCGGCGAGGGCGTCCAGTTCACGTAGTAGCCGCCGCTGAGCTTGCCGCTGTCGCCACCGCCGTCGCCGCAGGTGGTGGGTGCCCAGTACCAGGTGCTGATGGTCGGGTTGGTGCCGTCGGTGCCGTTGGCGGTGACGTTGATGACCTTGTAGTACTGGCCGTTCGGCTCGAAGCGCACCACGTCGCCCAGCCAGTAGTTCACGCCTTCTTGCCAACTGACGGCGGTGCACTTCTTGACCACCTTCAGCGAGGTGGTGATGTCGTTGAAGTTGGCGCCGGCGAGGCTGGCGGTGTGCACCTTCAGCGTCAGCGAGCGGCCGCCGTACTGCTTGTTCTCGAACAGCGTGGCCTCGTAGCCCGCGCTGACCTTGACCGACGAAGTCTTGTCGTTCCAGGTGTCCTTCAGGTTCGGCGTGTCGGCGCTCTTGCAGTTGGGTTTGCCGCCATAGTTGGCGTCCTTGTACAGGCACACCGGGCCGGTGGCGGCGGCGTGGGCTGCGGGCGCAAGCCAGGCCATGGCGAGCGCCAGGCCGATTCTGATCAGAGGTTGGTTCATCGAAGGCTCCTGGGGCGGGTTCAGTTCGGGACTTGGGGTGACAGCGGGCCGGCCCACAGGTTGGGCACGTCCTGCTTGTTGGTGCCGGGTGCGGGTGAGGGCTGGTAGGCGGTGAAGTCGCCGCTGCTGGTGCCGACTTGCGGGAACAGCACGCGCTGCGAGTAATCCATCTTCATCAGCTCGACCGTGCCGGTGGCGCGGATCGAATAGCTCTGCCCGGGGGCCACATGCACGGCCGGTGACAACGAGCACTTGCGAAACCCATAGCCCTGCGACGGCGTGCAGCTGGCCTGCTGGCCGGTCGAGAGGTTCTTCAGCGTCAGCGTGCCGATGCCACTAACGCCTGCGGTGTAGCCCCCAACCTCGGTCAGGTCTCGATCGACCTTGGCGTTGGCATAGGCGACGGTGCAACCGACGCAATCGACGCTGTAGGCGTAGTAGGGCTGGCCGGGCACTGTGCTGCCATTGGTCAGCCGAAAGCCGTACTGCGGGAAGCGAATGGCCGGGTGGTTGGTGTCGTGGTCGTTGATGTACGACGGGTACTGGCCATTGGCCTTGCCGTAGCGCCAGCTCTTGCCGCCGTCTTCTGACCAGGCCACATGCTCGCGCGGGTCGAGCGACATCAGCGCGCCCTTGGCATAACGGCTGAGTTCGTTGCGACCGTGCGGGCCGGCCAGCGCGGCATCACCGATCGGTGCGTTGAACGAGAAGAAGTTGTGCGCCGGATCGGCGTGCACGTTGCTGACCACCAGGCCGTAAAGGCGACCGGCCTTGAGCGTGCCATGCAGCGAGGCCCAGACCAGCACCGGGATCTGGTTGTCGACCTCGGCCTTGGCCTGGTTGTGGCGCGTRCAGCCGTTGACAGTCTCGGAGGCGATCGTCTCGGCGGGCAGGCCGGTGGCCTTGTCGATCTTGACCAGCCGCACCAGCATCAGCCCACCGTCGCCTGCGCCGTATTCCGCGTTGCCGGAATCCCAGCAATTGGCGCCACGCAGCTTGAAGCCGAAGTAGACGCGGTCGACATCCATTGTCGATCGCGGCACGAAGCGCAACAGCGTTCGGTAGTTGGCCGCCTTGAGTGGCGAATCGTTGACGTTTTCGATGCCGATCGAGAGCGCACCGGCGCGGCCGCCCGCGGCCAGCGCTGGTGCGCCCGCGGTCAACGTGAAGGCGGCGGCGCAGGCGAGGGCGGCGATGCGCACAGGCGCAGCCAACCAGGCCGCGCGAATCTTCAGCCTTGTCATGCAGTTGCTCCTCCGGCCCCCTGTGCCTCGAACGGGCATGCTGGGTTCCCGCTCGCATTCTTGTTTGAAACCGCTTTCCAGCGGCTTACAGGGGCGCGTTGTTTGGTAACCAGGCGTTCAAGGTCGGCCCGCCGGATGCCAATCAACCGTTCGGTTAGGCCTCGCAAGGGTCAATCGCTGGACGGCAGGGGGCACGGGTGCTACGTTGCGCACGGCACAGCATGTCGGTCGACACTCGGCCGGCGCCGCCGCAAGGTGGCTGGCCGTGCTCTACCAGGGAGAGACATCGATGGGGACCTATCGAGCTTTCCGCCCGGCCAGACAAGCCGAGCGAGTGGCGCCTGCTGTCGCCTTGACCACGCTGGCGCTGGCAGCAGCGCTCAGTTGCGCACCGGTCGTTGCTCGCCAGGTGGCCGCGCCCCACCCGGCGGTGCACAAGAACATTGCATTGAAGGATGTCGCGGCTGGCAAGGGCGGCTTCATCATCAACGGTCCAGCGAACAGGCTCGCCTTGAGCGGCGCGAGCGTCGCGGGCGCCGGCGACATCAACGGCGACGGGCTGGACGACCTCATCATCGGCGCGCCCGGCGATGGCGGCGACAACTACCCCGATCGCATCGGTGCGAGCTATGTCGTGTTCGGCAAGCTGGACACGCAAGCCGTCGACCTGGCCGCCGTGGCGGCCGGCCAAGGCGGGTTTGTCATCCATGGCGAAGGCACCAATTACGGCACCGGCCAGACGGTGGCCGCTGCCGGCGATGTCAATGGCGATGGCCTGGCCGACCTGCTCATCGGCAACGGCACCCGCTTCGGCAACGATCAACCGGCCAGCAACTGCTACGTCGTGTTTGGCAAGGCCGATACCGGCCCGGTCGAGTTGTTGGCGGTGGCGGCCGGCCAGGGCGGCGRCTTCGCGATCCATATCGCCAGCCCAACCACGGCGAGCGGCTTCAACGTGGCGCCGCTGGGCGACTACAACGGCGACGGTTTCGCCGACATTGCCGTGGGCGTCCGCTACGACCGCCCGGGCAAAGATGGCAGCAGCCGCAACTACGTCGTCTTCGGCAAGGCAGGCCCATCGACGGTCCAGTTGTCAGTGGTTGCGCAGGGTGACGGCGGGGTGGTGATCAACAGCGAAGTCCCGCACGGCAGCAGCGTGATTTCCGGCGTCGGCGACGTGAACGGCGACGGATTGGCCGATCTGGCGATCGGCGCCCCGGGGCTCAACGGCGGTGCCGGCCGCAGCTACGTGGTGTTCGGCCGGGCGGGCACGGCCCCGATCGAGTTGACTGCGGTCGCGGCTGGCGACGGCGGCTTCAAGCTCGATGGTTGGAACGAGTACGACGCCAGCGGCAGCGTCGTGGCCCCGGCGGGCGACATGAACGGCGACGGCCTGGCCGATGTGTTGATCACCGCACCGGCCAGCTACTGGAAGTACGGCCGCTTTGCCATGGGCGTGACCTATGTGATTTTCGGTCGCAAGACCACCGAGCCGGTCGTGCTGCGCACCATCGAGCAGGGCCTGGGCAACGGATTCGCCATCTACGGCGAATCCATCCGCTACGACTACAGCGGCAAGAGCGCGGCCAGCATCGGCGACATCAATGGCGACGGCCTGTCCGACCTGATCGTCGGGGCACCAGGCGCCGATTCGGAGCCGCCTTCAGATGGTTACTACGGCGGCCGTGCCTACGTGGTCTACGGCAAGACCGATTCAACCCTGCTGCGCCTGAGCTACATCACCGGCGGCGGGGCTGACGGTGTCACCATCTTCAGCGAAGGCGACTACGGTGCGATGGGCACTGGCGCTTCCGGCGCCGGCGATGTCAACGGCGATGGCCTGCCCGACCTGATCGTCGGTGCGCCGGAGCGCGACCTGACCGGCGCAGACAACTCAGGGCGCAGCTACGTCATCTTCGGCTCGGYGACGGGTGCCTTCGGGCCAACCGCCTTCGACCAGGTTGGCACACCAGGTGACGACACGCTGACCGGCAGCGACGCCCGCGAATCATTGGCGGGCGGCGCCGGCAACGACGTGCTGATCGGCAACGGCGGCGCCGACGTGCTTTACGGCGGCCCCGGCGACGACACCCTGGTGGTGAACGCCAGCAACGTCAAGGCGCTGCGGTCTGCCTGGGGGCAAGGGGGCAATCGCAATCAGCTGGCCCGCATCGAGGGCGGGGCCGGTTTCGACACGCTCAGCCTGGCGGGCGCGAACATCACACTCAATCTGCGCGCTGTCTTCAGCCGGGGCATGAGCATGCCGGGTAATGCCTCGCGCATCGAGTCGATCGAGCGCATCGACCTGACGGGCGATGGCGACAACCAGGTTCGCCTGGCTGTGCAGGACGTGCAGGACATGACCGGCATGAACCTCATCAACGCCGGCAACCAGGCCGCGCTCGGCTGGAGCAACGGCAGCTACCAGTTCCAGGCGACGTCGCGCCGCCACCAGCTCGTCGTCGACGGCAATGCCGGCGACGTACTGGCCACGGTGCTGCACGACTGGAAGAGCATGGGCACCGTCTATCACGGTGGACAGGCGTACGCGGTATGGAACAGCCTCGCCGGCCGTGCGCAACTGCTGATGAACCAGCAGGTGCAGCCGGTGTACTACAGATCGCCGTGACGGCCCCGCTGCATCTTGCAATACATTTAACTAACAAGTTAGGGGACTGTACTCCCGATCGCTGGACGCCTCCGGGTCCAAGGTGTTACGTTGCGCACTGCGCAGCGCACATGCCCGCCATTGAGGTGCGGCTGCTGCTCCAGCAGGGAGAAAAACACCGATGGGTTCTTATCGAGATCTCGGCTCAGCCAAGCCCGCTGGGCGAGCAGGCCCGGCCGTCGCCTTGACGATGATCGCGCTGGCCGCGGCCTTGAGTTGCGCGCCGGCTGCCGCCCGGACGCCAGCTGCGCACTCGCCAGCCGCCAACCGGGCGGAAGTCAAGAACATCGCGCTTTCAGATGTGGCCTCCGGCAAGGGCGGCTTCATCATCAATGGCCCGAATATCCAGAACGCCTTCAGTGGCAAGAGCGTGGCGGGCGTCGGTGACGTCAACGGCGACGGCCTGGACGACCTGCTCGTCGGCGTGCCGGGCGAAGGCACGGGTAGCTACACCGGTCGCGCCGGCGCGAGCTACCTGGTGTTCGGCAAGCCCGGGACGCAAGCCGTCGACCTGGCCGAAATCGCCGCCGGTCACGGTGGCGGGTTCGTGATCCGCGGCGAGGGGGTGAACCTGGGCAGCGGCATGACGGTGGCGGCCGCCGGCGACGTCAACGGCGATGGCCTGGCCGACTTCGTCATTGGCGTGGCCACGCGCTACGGCAACGTCAAGCACGCGAACCGCAGCTACGTCGTGTTTGGCAAGGCCGACACCGAAGCTGTCGAGTTGTCGCAACTGGCTGCCGGCCACGGCGGGGGCTTCGCCATCCATGCGTCCAGCCCCAACACGGCCACCGGCTTCGTCGTGCGCGCCGCGGGCGACTTCAACGGCGACGGGCTGGCCGACGTGGCCGTCGCCGTGCGCTACGACCGCTTCGTCAGCGAGCCGAACAACGCCCGCAGCTACGTCGTGTTCGGCCAGACGGGCAACGCGCCGGTCGAACTCTCGGCGGTCGCGCAAGGCACCGGCGGGGTCGTGATCAACGGCGAGATTCCGAATCAGCACGACACCGTGATCTCGGGCGCCGGCGATGTGAACGGCGACGGCCTGGCCGATCTGGTGATCGGCGCGCCCGGGCTGCTCGGCGGCGCCGGCCGCAGCTACGTGGTGTTTGGCCGGCCAGACACAACGCCGATCGAACTCACCGCGGTCGCGGCTGGCACCGGCGGCTTCAAGCTCGACGGCTGGGACGACTACGACGGCAGCGGCAGCAGCGTGGCGGCGGCCGGTGACATGAACGGCGACGGCCTGGCCGACGTGCTGATCGGCGCCCCCGGCATCTACTGGAAGTACGGCCGTTGGGCGCAGGGCGTTACCTACGTGATCTTCGGCCGCAAGACCACCGAAGCGGTCAAGCTGGAAGACGTTGAAAGAGGCCTCGGCAACGGCTTCGCCATCTACGGTGAATCGATCCGCTACGACTACAGCGGCAACAGCGTGGCCAACATCGGCGACATCAACGGCGATGGCCTGTCCGACGTGCTCCTCGGCGCGCCGGGGGCTGACGCGTATGACTTCTACCAAGGCGGCCGCAGCTATGTGGTCTTCGGCAAGACCGACGCCACCTTGGTCGACCTCACCTACGTCACCGGTGGCGCCACCAACGGCATCACGATCATGGGTGAAGGCAACTACGGCGCCATGGGCACGAGCGTGGCCGCGGCCGGCGACGTGAATGGCGATGGCCTGCCCGACATGATTCTGGGCGCGCCCAGGCGCAGCCTGACTGACGACGACTACGCGGGGCGCAGCTACGTGGTCTTCGGCGGCACCACTGCGGCCTTCAAGCCGACGGCCTTCGACCAGGTCGGCGGCCCGACAGACGACACGCTGACCGGCAGCGAAGCCAGCGAATCGCTGTTGGGCGGCGCCGGCAACGACACGCTGATCGGCAACGGCGGCGCCGATGTGCTCTACGGTGGCCCGGGCAACGACACGTTGATGCTGAACGCCAGCAACATCACGGCGCTGAGGCTGCCCTACGGGCAAGGAGCCAACCGCAAACAGCTGGCCCGCATCGACGGCGGGGCAGGCTTCGACACGCTCAGCCTTGCGGGCGCGAACATAACTCTCAACCTGCGCACTGTCTTCAGCCAGGACATGAGCATGCCCGGCAGTGCCTCGCGCATCGAATCGATCGAGCGTATCGATCTGACGGGCGATGGCGACAACAGCCTTCGCCTGGCCGTGGCCGATGTGCAAGACATGACCGGCATGAACCTCATCAACGCCGGCAACCAGGCCGCGCTCGGCTGGAGCAACGGCAGCTACAAGTTCACGCAGACCATGCGCCGCCACCAGCTGGTCATCGACGGCAACGCCGGCGATACGCTGGCCGCCACCTGGCGCGACTGGAAGAGCATGGGCACCGTCTTCCACGGCAGCCAGGCCTACACTGTTTGGAACAGCGTCGCCGGCCGCGCCCAGCTGCTGGTCAACCAGCAGGTGCAACCCGCGGCCGAGAGCCCGCCGTGATGGGATGGCCTGCTCTTTGAGCCGGTAAACTAACAAGTTATGGATGCACTCTAAGAATGACTGGACGTCTTCTGACTTCGAGTGTCACGTTGCACGCCGCGCAGCGCACCCTGCCTGTCATCGAGATGGCCGCTGCCTCAACAGGAGAGGAAAACCAATGGGTTCTTATCGATACTTGCGTCAGGTCCAATCTGCCGGGCGACTGGGGCCAGCCGTTGCGTTGACGACGATCGCGCTGGCCGCAACCCTCAGTTGCGCGCCGGCAGCCGCCCGCGTGCCAACGGCACAGCAGCCGGTGGCCCGTCAGACGATGGACCCGAGCATCCACCTTGCCGACGTTTCGGCCGGCAAGGGCGGTTTCATCATCAACGGCACCACGGTCAAGTACGCCTCCAGCGGCGCGAGCGTGGCGGGTGCCGGCGATGTCAACGGCGACGGGCTCGACGACCTGATCGTCGGCGTGCCGGGAGAAGGCCCGGGCGCCTGGCACGCCGGCGCGACCTACGTGGTCTTCGGCAAGCCGGGCACCGAGCCCTTCAACCTGGACCGGATCGCCGCTGGCCAGGGTGGCGGCTTCGTGATTCGCGGCGAAGGCGTCAACAGGAACAGCGGCTCCTCGGTGGCCGCGGCGGGCGATGTCAACGGCGACGGCCTGGCTGACGTCCTCATCGGCGTGGGGCAGCTGTTCGGCAGCCCCGAGCCGGAGGATCGCAGCTACGTCGTCTTCGGCAAGGCCGACACCGCGCCTGTCGAGCTGTCGGCCGTGGCGGCAGGGCAGGGCGGCGGCTTCGCGATCCACGGGATCAGCCCCAACGATGTCCAGAGCTTCTCTGTCGCAGCTGCTGGTGACTTCAACGGCGACGGCCTCTCCGACGTGGCCGTCGGCCTGCGCCACAGGTCCGAAGATTTGAAGGAGGAGTGCTGCTACGTTGTCTTCGGCAAGACGAACACCGCGCAGGTCGAGTTGTCGGCCGTCGCGCAAGGGGCCGGCGGCGTCGCGATCAAGGGCGAAGCGCATTGGGGGGCGGCCAACATTGCCGGCGCTGGTGACTTCAACGGCGACGGGCTGGCCGATCTGGTGATCGGCGTGCCCGAGATGAACGACCGCATGGGCCGCAGCTATGTGGTGTTTGGCAGGCACGGCACCGCGCAGATCGACCTGGTTCAGGTGTCCGCGGGTGAGGGCGGCTTCAGGCTCGATGGCGGGGTGGACTATGACGTCAGCGGCAGCGTCGTGGCGGCCGCCGGCGACATGAACGGCGACGGCCTGGCCGACGTACTGATCACCGCGCCGGGCAAGTCCCAGCGGTACGGCCGTTGGGCAAAGGGGGTCACCTACGTGATCTTCGGCCACAAGACCACCGCGCCGGTCGCACTGACCGACATCGAGGCTGGCCGCGGCAAAGGCTTCGCGATCTATGGCGAATCGATCCGCTACGACTACAGCGGCAGATCGGCCGTCAGCATCGGCGACCTGAACGGCGACGGTCTGTCCGACCTGCTCATCGGCGCGCCGGGGGCCGACGCCGACAATGTCTACGCCGGCGGCCGCAGCTATGTCGTCTACGGCAAGGCAGACACCGCCAACATCGATCTCCGCTCTGTGACAGGGGGGGCAGCTGCCGGCGTGACGATCATGGGCGAGGCCGTCTATAGCGGCGTGGGCACCTCCGTCGGCGCGGCGGGCGACGTGAACGGCGACGGGTTCCCCGACCTCATCATCGGGGCGCCCGACGTGGACTTGCCCGGAGCGGCCGGCGCCGGGCGCAGCTACGTGGTCTTTGGCGGCAACACGACAGTCTTCGATCCCACCGCCTTCGACCAGGTCGGAACGCCGGGCAACGACGCGCTCACCGGCAGCGCGGCCAGCGAATCGATGGCCGGCGGTGCGGGCAACGACGTGCTGGTCGGCAACGGTGGCGCTGATGTGCTGTACGGCGGCCCGGGCAATGACACGCTGGTGCTCAACGCCGGCAACGTGACGGCGCTGCGCTCGCCGCTGGGCAGCGGTGGCAACGTCCAGCAACTTGCGCGCGTTGATGGCGGTGCCGGGTTCGACACGCTGAGCCTGTCGGGCGGAGGCATCACCCTCGACCTGCGCCACGTGTCCAGCCAGGGCATGAGCCTGCCGGGCAACCTCTCGCGCATCGAGTCGATCGAGCGCATCGACCTGACGGGCGATGGCGACAACCAGCTTCGCCTGAGCATGGCGGACGTGCACGACATGACCGGCATGAACCTCATCAACGCCGGCAACCGCGCCGCGCTCGGCTGGACGAACGGCAGCTACAAGTTCGCGCAGACGACGCGCCGTCACCAGCTCGTCGTCGACGGCAACGCCGGCGACTCGCTGACCACCGCCTGGCCTAACTGGAAAAACGCGGGCACTGTCTTCCGCAACGGCCAGGCCTACACTGTGTGGAACAGCATTGCCGGCCGTGCGCAGTTGCTGGTGAACCAGCAGGTCCAGCCTGCGTCAGACGCCTTGCCATGACCGCCACCGCTGCTGCACCCGCCCTCGAGATCACCACTTCGCGCCAAATGCTCGCCTGGATGGCGCAGCAGCGGCTCTCGATTGCGCTCACGACCTACCAGATCGGCAAGCTGTTCCTGCTCGGGATCAAGCCCGACCGCGAGCGAGAGCTGTCGGTCTTCGAGCGCAGCTTCAACCGCTGCATGGGCCTGTGCCCGGCCGACAACGGCTTCTACATGAGCAGCCTCTACCAGGTCTGGCGCTTCGTGAACGTGCTGCAGCCCGGGCAGACGCAAGACGGCTACGACCGGCTCTACGTGCCGCAACTGGGCAACACCACCGGCGACCTCGACATCCACGACATGGCGGTCGACGGCGATGGGCGGCTCGTCTTCGTCAACACGCTGTTCGGCTGCCTGGCCACGCTGAGCGACACCCACAGCTTCAAGCCGATCTGGCGCCCGCCCTTCATCAGCCGCCTCGCGGCCGAAGACCGCTGCCACTTGAACGGCCTCGCGATGAAAGACGGCAAGCCCGCCTACGTGACCGCAGCGAGCACCAGCGACGTGGTGGACGGTTGGCGTRAACACCGCGCCAACGGCGGCGTGGTGGTCGACGTGGCCAGCAACGAAATCGTCGCCCGCGGCCTGAGCATGCCGCACTCACCGCGCTGGCACCGCGGCAAGCTGTGGGTGTTGAACTCCGGCACCGGCGAGTTCGGCCACATCGAGCTCGACACCGGCCGCTTCGTGCCCGTGGCCTTCTGCGCCGGCTACCTGCGCGGCCTGTACTTCGTCGACGACTTCGCCATCGTCGGCCTTTCCAAACCGCGCGACAACAAGACCTTCAGCGGCCTGCCGCTCGACGAGCGCCTGCGCGAGCGCGAAACCAATGCCCGCTGCGGCATTCAGGTGATCGACCTTCGCACCGGCGACGCCGTGCACTGGCTGCGCATCGAAGGCATTGTCGACGAACTCTACGACGTGATCCCGCTGCCGGATGTGCATACGCCGATGGCGTTAGGGTTCAAGACGGATGAGATTCGACGGGTGGTGAGTGTGGAGGAGTGAGGGGGGCGACCTTGCGGTGAGGGCGCTGAAGGCCAGGAGCAGCCATGCATCGCCGGGGTATCGAAGCCTGCTTCAGACTGGTTACGGTCCTTCGAGCGCGCCGCAGACCGACTGCTCTTGTCGAAGGCAGACGCTGGACTGACGGACCGACGACCGACTTCCACTGGGCCGAATCATGAGCCTCTGACTACGAGCGCTTGGACGCGACGCCCCCGAAGGGCAGCTGTCCAACTGTCCCCGATGCGCTTCGAGACGTGGCTCGCTGCGCCGCGAACGCCACCGCGGAAAGCTTTTGCCGCGTCGGAGCAACCTCGCTTGGTACCTATAAAAGTCCAGTGTCATGTTGGTGGAGGAGGCGGGGCGATCTCCCGGGCAAGCCTTCTCATGCGGGCGTTGTACGCGGTAAAGAAGGTCCAACCGCGATCACGAGCCTGAGCGCCGAACAGTCTCTCTGCCGGTGCGAGCAAAAGATCTCCCGCACCGTAGCCCTGCGTGAGCGCGACCCCCTCGGCAAGCCCGAGGTGCTCTCGCGCTGTCTTCTTGAAGTCCGCGCGCGACTTCTCCGAGTTGTGCGCGACGCGATTTCTAAGCTTCACAGCCGACAGCAGGATCTGAACGTTGGGGTGCAGCTGTGTTGCGTACGGGGCACCGCGCACCATGTAGTTCTTCGCGATCGCAATGACCCATTTGGGATCCCCGAACTTCGAGTAGTTCTTCGTCGGATCGTACGAAGGATCCCCAGAGATAAGATGGTATGAATGTGATATGTCCGCCGCCTTCCCGAGTCGCAAAGTCGGACTACTAGCATCGTCTGCCTTGGCGCCAGCCAGGTAGCGAACAAACGACTGCTCCAAGAATTCTTCCCAGGCCGACACCAGACCCAGGAAAGCCAGCTCCACGACTCGACGGCATTGCTCCGGATGGAGCCGCGGCGCAGCGGTGTGTGGGTGAATGGCAGCGAGCGCTGAGACCGCCTCGACCAGTTCTCTCGCAGATGTTGATGCCGCGAGAAAGGCATCACGAACATGTCCGACCTTCGGAGGACGCCCAGCCATCTTTACCTCACTAGCCGCACCATCATTGCCCGCTTGATAACCAATCCGATGGGATCAGCTTCCGTCCTCCTCGCCAGCGCTCCACGACCGCCGATTGGAACCAGTCTTCGGTCAGGTCGGCATGATCCATAACGATGATCTGTAGCTGTGGTGCCAAGTCGTGGGCCGCCTTCGCGACCAACTTGAACAAGTCAAGCACAGCCTCCTGGTCCTCGTCGTTCAGCACCGTCAGCGATCCATTCGCATCGCGAGCCGGCGGGTAGTGCGCTTGCGACGGCTGGTCGAAGATGATGAAGCCTGGCACGGGCCGTCCCTTCATTCGGAACCACTTGTGCAAGGCGAGGTGCGCAAGGATGTGATAGCCAACCCAGTTCTCGCCGCTGCCCATTTTGTAGAGTGGAACAGGGCCGTCAATCGTGTCGGCTACTACAGTTAGGTTGCGAATGTCCAGCCGTAGCTGGGAGTCGCTGTGCTCGAGCTTCAACGCCTTCGAGTACTCCGTCATCTCACGGCCGATGATGTTGAGGAACGCGCTGAGCTTCTCTCGTACAGAGTTGATGTCTAGCTCCGCCTCCAGGGCAGCGACGCGAGCAGCGGCAAGCTCATGTTGCCGCCGCAGAGCCGAGTTGTCGTCCCGATTGGTCGCGGTCTCCACGTATTGCTGAACCTTTCCGACGACCCGCGCACGCAAGATGAAAGCATCCTGCTGCACCCTCAGAACTTCGTTCTCTTGAATGCGCGCGTTGATTCGATGCTGGTTCTCGCGGAGCTTTGTCTGGATTTCCTCTTCCTCGCGTTGAAGCGCAGCGAGCCGTGCCTGAAGGCGCGGATTCTCAGCCTGAACCGTCTCAAGCTCTTCATTGAGCCCCTGAAGTGCGCGCGCAATCCGAGCAACAGCTGGAATCTGGTCTCCGAGAACACTTGCGCAGACAGGACACTGCTCCGTTCCATGTGCGTGATCGGCCCTGAAGAGTCCTACGGTACTGAGGCGTGCGCGTTGCTCCTTCGCCTCTCGCTCGAAGCCTGTCGTCTCCGACGTGAACACACGCGTCGATCGAATCTCGACGTTCAGCCGCTCCATTTCATCGCGAAGACTCTGCCGCTGCGCACGAAGCTCCGCCAACGCGGCCTCCCCGTCGCCGACCACAGCATCACTGCGTGGAAGATCCTCACTGCCGATTTTCCGCAGGGCCTCGATTGCACGTTCGTAGCTCGCCGGACGGAAGCGCTCGTCGAGTAGGCCAACATGACGCGCCTCGTCGAGAAGCGCCTCAGCGCGTGGGTAGGTGCTGCTGTCCAACGCCTCGGCTTCGCGTACCCGGCGCTCAAGCTGGCGTAGAGCTCGCCGCGCTTGCTCAAGCTGCGCCTGTTTGAGCAGCCTGTTTTCGTCGATCGCGCCGAGGAAATACGGGAAAGTGTCCCGAATGGCCTGCCCGACGAAATCCTCACCCTGTCGGTGGAACAGCCGCTGCTTGCTGTCAATGTCGTTCTGATCTTGAATCGAGAACAGCAGAGCATGCCGAAAGTTCGCATTCAGCGGATCACGCGTCGGGGCTTCAGGCCGATGCTCGTTCTCACTGATGCCGATCGCGCCTCCAAGGAACTGTTCCAGCGCATCCACGGTCATGTTCTTGTGAAGTGCGGAAGCCTCGGGCAAAGCCAGCTGCGCTCCACGTTCGACATATACCTCGGGACTTGTCTTCTCCCCTACGGCTGGATTCTTGCGAGCCACAAAGACTTGGCCGCTACCGAGCTGGAACAGCAGGCCGTACCAGGCCACGTGCTTACGTATCACRCCTGCGGCCACATTGCAGTCGCTCCTGCCAGTGCAGTAGTCAATGATGTCGATGATCGCCGACTTGCCCGTCTTCGAAGCGCCCGTGAGCACACTGAGACCGCCGATATTGAACGCAAGCACCCGAACTTGCCCTGAATGGCTGTAGAGGACTAGCTTCGCAATCTGCAGGCTCACGGCGCTACTCCCCACGCAGAAAAGATCGTTGATGTTGTACCCGCAGCCGAGAACCACCGACCAATGAACGCCGCGCGATCCGCACAATCACGAGCATCGGAAGTAAAGAGCTCCGTTCGCTTCTCAGTCGGGGCCAGAAACCCGGCCGCCGGCGCGAGCTCACCATCTTCGCCAAGCTCGATCGCATCGTATGCAATGCCGAACAAGATGGCCTCCCTTGTCATCATCTTGAGCTGACTGACTCTCTGGGCAAATCCAACCAAGCAGGCCTGGTTGCCTTGAACCCAGGACAACAGCGACGTAATCGTCGAATGCGGCAGCGCGGCGCGTGTGTCTCGATGGAGGACGATGGGGAGCACTAAGAAGCCAAGTGCAAAGGGCAGTGGACGGTGTGCCTTACCTCGAAAGTCCTTCGCTGCCACCGCGAGCAAGGTCGCGCAGAACGCCGGGTTGAAAAGGTTTGCTTCCTCGACGGCCCGGTCATGCCAGCTCTTCGTCACGACTCACYCCCTTCCTCGTCGGGCGACTCCGCCTCATCCATGAAGTCGGGATGCCAACCAACCTTGTGCCGGTTCGCGAGGATCTGAAAGCTCCCGTGCGTCAGGAACCGATGCGCAGCAGACCGAAGCGGAAAGAGCGCATCGACCTCCGCCCACTTGTAGAGCGACTGGCCCAAAGTGACTTTCACGTCATCGCCGCACGCGCTCGGTAGTTCGTCGACCATCGCGGCGAACCTTGGCTCCCACGCTTCAACTAACTGCTGTTCGTATAAATTCACTTCGCCATCAACGAGGAGCTGCTCGCGCGCCCACTTCGAACGTTGCTCCCAGGCGCGGTAGTAGTCCCGGATCGCGTACTCGATCCGCTGCGATCCCACGCCAATTCGGCGGAGCTGTCGCACGAACGGACGCTTGTCGAGGTCGGCGACCACCGCCGCCGGCGGAGTCACGCCAAAGAAATCGACCGGAAGCGAGGTTCGTCGAAACTCCTCTCTGAGTTCGTCCACCCGGTTATCGATGGACATGACAGGGATGGAACTCCGGCAGGTCAGCGCGTTGACTACAACACCAAACCACCAGCCCTCTAACCGCTCAACGAAGTGATCCACGTGTTCCTTCGCCACGGCCATCCGAACGGCACGGCAGATGTCTTCGCGAACATCAATGATGTTGGGCGAGCCATCGAGGACATCGATCGACTTCAGCAGGGTCGCCTGCCGCGCTTCCCCCAGGTCGGCGAATGCCTTATACGCTGCTGCATTCTCCACGCTCTTTGAGGTTGCGGCGGTCTTAGCGAGCAACTGTCGTGCGCGATCCTCATTACGGTCTCGCACACGCAAGAAGGACGCAGCTGACCCGTCAGAGGCCGCGCTCGTTGTCACAAGAACGAATCGGCGACGAAAGACTTCGTCAATATCCTCGGTCACAAGCTGGACCCAGATACCGACCGTCTTCCAAAGGTCAACGCTGGCATCCGAAAGGTTGCCCGCCTGGGCGACGTGATGTTTGGTCTGGATTAGCTCGACGGGTGATCCACCCGTCACGAAGGCAACATCGTCGAACTTCTCAATGGTGAGCTCCAACTCCGGACGATCGGAAATCGCCTCAAGTCCCTTGAGGAGCGCATAGCGGCACTGGAACAAGTAGCCCGTCGCAGCAGCTGCGGCTTCATGGGCGTTTTCCTTTTTCTTCGTCATCTGCGTCTACGCCTCCCGGGCATAGCGAGCCTTTCGCGATCGTTCACAAGCCCGCGTCGATTCAGATGTATCTGTTCGTAGTGGATCGCACCGATGGTCCATGCACTCAGCTAAACGTTCTGGCAGCCCGAAACCCGACATAGGGGGGGCAGGGTGAGGGAAAACGTGAGGCCGTAGGACAAAATGCGGGCTGCTGCACGGGAGTCCGACGCCATCGCTTTCGGCGATTAGATCCTCGGGCGCGGCTTGCCGCAGGTCGCCTTGGCGCCATCCCGAGCAGCATCAACA
>NZ_JBFUGE010000090.1:0-16800 GCF_056403075.1 Ideonella sp. P3_A4
CCTTTCCACCCACGCAGTCCGTATGGCGTGGCCAAGCTGTACGCCTACTGGATCACGGTCAACTACCGCGAGGCGTACGGCATGTATGCCTGCAATGGCATCTTGTTCAACCACGAGAGCCCGCGCCGAGGCGAGACCTTCGTCACGCGCAAGATCACGCGGGGCCTGGCCAACGTCGCGCAAGGCCTCGAATGGCGGCTTTACATGGGCAACCTCGATGCGCTGCGCGATTGGGGCCACGCGAAGGACTATGTGCGGGTGCAGTGGTTGATGCTCCAGCAAGAGCGGCCTGAAGATTTCGTCATCGCTACAGGCAAGCAGCATTCAGTGCGCGAGTTCATCCAGTGGTCAGCGCAAGAGCTGGGAATCGAGTTGCGCTTCGAAGGCCAGGGTGTCGACGAGAAGGTATTTGTTGCTGCCATCGTCGGCGATAAGGCACCTGCGCTCAAGGTCGGCGACTGCATCATCGAGGTCGATGCGCGTTACTTTCGCCCGGCTGAAGTCGAAGCGCTGCTAGGCGATTCGACCAAGGCCAGGCAACTTCTCGGCTGGACACCCGAGATCACCGTCCGGGAAATGTGCGCGGAGATGGTGGCCTGTGACCTCCAAGCCGCGCGCCAGTTGGCGCTGTTGCGCTCGAATGGGCATGACGTGACGGTTGCGCGTGAGGCGGGGCGATGAGCGGCGCCGCCGGCGAGGGCGCGGTTTTCGTCGCCGGGCATCGCGGAATGGTCGGTTCGGCCATCGTGCGTCGACTGCAGGCGCTCGGTCGTAGCCCCGTGCTGACGGCGACGCGCGCCGAAGTCGATCTGATCAACTCGTGCCGATTGCGCCAGTTCTTCAGCGACAACCGCGTCGACCACGTGGTGCTTGCGGCAGCCAAGGTCGGAGGCATCCAAGCGAACAACAGCTACCCGGCCGAGTTCATCTACGAAAATCTGATGATTGAGGCCAACGTGATCCATGCTGCTCACTTGGCGGGGGTCCAGGGCTTGCTGTTTCTGGGGTCGTCCTGCATCTATCCTCGCCTGGCAGAGCAACCCATTCGTGAAGAGGCGTTGCTGACGGGGGCGCTCGAGGCCACCAACGAGCCCTATGCGATCGCAAAGATTGCGGGCATCAAGTTGTGCGAAAGCTATAACCGGCAGCATGGCCGCGACTACCGCAGCGTCATGCCGACAAACCTCTACGGGCCGAACGACAACTTCCACACCAGCAATTCGCATGTGATCCCGGCACTCTTGCGCCGGTGCCACGAAGCAGTGATGGCCGGCGCCAGTGAGGTGGTGATCTGGGGCAGTGGCCAGCCGATGCGCGAGTTCCTGCACGTGGACGACATGGCCGCGGCGTGTGTACATGTGATGATGCTCCAGGCGACTGTCTACCGCGCGTGGACCCAACCCATGCTTTCGCACATCAACATCGGCTCCGGCGTGGACTGCACAATTCGGGAGCTGGCCGAGACCGTGGCGCGTGTGACCGGCTTCCAGGGCCGGCTGGTTTTCGACTCCACCAAGCCCGACGGTGCGCCCCGCAAGTTGCTGGACGTTTCGCGACTGAAGGCCCTGGGCTGGCAGGCTAGCATCGACCTTGAAGATGGATTGCGCGACACCTATCGCTGGTTCGTCGACCACTACGCCGAAGCACGTTTGAATTGAGGAGGACGCAGATGGCGGTCCCCATGAGCCCGAATACAGACTCTCCGAATGTGCCCGCAGTGAGCGTGGTCATGCCCTCGATGAACCAGGTGACATTTCTGGCCGATGCTGTGCGCAGCGTTCTCAGGCAAGATGGCCCGGCGACCGAGCTGATGGTGATGGACGGTGGCTCGGATGACGGCAGCCAAGCGTTGCTGATGGATCTGGCCAACGAGTTTCCGGGGCGGCTGCGTTGGGCCTCTGGACCTGACGGTGGGCCTGCGGAGGCGGTCAACGAGGCTGTCAGGCGCACGTGGGCACCGGTGGTCGGCTGGTTAAACTCAGATGACCTGTACACCCCTGGCGCGATTGCACGAGCCGCGGCTCATCTGGCCATCCATCCGGAGCACGTGATGGTGTATGGGCATGGTGAGCATGTCGACGGGGACGGCGCCTTCATCGAGCGCTATCCCTCGCGGCCGCCGAGTGCACCGTTGATCGAATGGGTCGACGGCTGTCACATTTGCCAGCCGACAGCGTTCTTCAGGCGCGACACCTTTCTGAGGCTCGGCGGCTTGGATCGGTCCCTCCGAGCGTCGTTCGACTACGACCTGTGGTTGCGGATGTTCAAGGCCTATCCAGGGCGGATCGGCTTCGTCGACGCAGTGCAAGCCCAGTCCCGTCTGCATTCGAGCAGCATCACCACGCGCTTCCGTGAAAGAGTGGCGTTCGAGGGCATGCAGGTTATCCGCAAGCACTTGGGGCCGGCACCGACCCACTGGCTGCTTACCCATTTCAACGAGCTTTGCGAACAGCACCCGTTCCTGCCGGGTGAGCTTGCCTTGCACGAACGGTGTGCCGCATTGGTCGAAAGCGCGATGCCATACGTTGACCAGGAAGGCCACTACGCCTTGAGCCAACGCCTCGATGCCGATGTTCGGCTTAGGTTGGGAACCCGGGACGTCCACGTAGGCGTCCACGCCGACGGGTGGGCGTCATCGACGCTCGAAGTGCGCGTTCAGCAAGGTGAGCAGCCCGCTCGCCACGTCCACCTGACTTGTCGGCAGCGCACCCCTGGCGGCGGCGGCAGGCTTTCGATTCGGATCGACGGGCCCGATGGCCCGATCGACTCGCTGCGCGTGGACGGTAATGGTGTCTTCGAATTGAGTCTGCCTGTGAATGACGGCAGGAGGGGCGGCCGCTCGATCTACCGCATCGTCAGCAACGGAGGATTCATTCCGGCCTTGAGCGAAGCGGGATCAAGCGACCGGCGCGAACTGGCCTTCCTCGTGGAGGAGTGCTACGTCGAACATTGACCTCGATATCGATCCGACATGACAGATCGCCCTCATTGGCGGTGTCGGTCGATGGCTTCTTCGTCGCAAACGATGTCGTCGAGCGCACGCTGCTCGCGCTCAATGGCGTCTGCTTCGCCAGTCCGCAGCAGTTCCACGTTGCGCGCCAATTGGGCGGTTGATTGTGTGTGATGGTGATCGACCTGGCCGTAGTGGCGCATGAAGGTGCGCATCACGTGGGCGACCCCAGCTTCGCTGACTGACCGCAGGTCTTGTTCGAAGTACGCACCCCGCGAAGGCGGCCCTGTGATGATCTCGTAGCTCGGGAAATAGTCCAGATGGCCGGGGTACTCCTTCGCCACAGTGCCTGCGGCCGAGCGCAGGATCGACTTGCTGTGAACGGTCGACACTAGGACGTGTCGGTCTTCGTAGGTGGCAATGAGGGGCACCGGCGAGACAGTCAGTATGATCCGCGCGCGATCATTGACAGCCCGCAATCGGCGAATGAAGCTTCGCAGATCCGCCACCACTTCGTCAGCGTCGAAGTTGACGAACTCGTAGATCTCGGGGTCGAAGCTGCCGGCCACGACGCCTGGCGCCAGCGGGAACACCGCTCCGTCGTCACGTCTGCGCCAGGCCTCCGTCAGTCCGAGGGTGAAGATGAAGACATCGAGTTCGGCAAACATCTTCCGGACATCGGCCAGATGTGCCCGTCGCGCTTGTTCCACCTGCTGTGCCGATTCATGACCTGCCGGTTCGACCTGAGGCCGGAATGGATCGACCCAACGCTTGTCTTCGCGCCGCCAGGCCTTGTCGTGAGGCGTGAGGTGACCATGGGCCTGATCGAACAACTGGACCAGTTGACGAGCCGTGTAGACGTTGCCGTAGCGGGCCGAATAGACGCCGAAATTGCGTGCTTTCGCTTGGGCGTCACTCAGTCCTGGTGGACGATCTACCACCATGTAGTTGAAGTGTTCGCGCGCCAGCGTGCGTGCAATATGCTGTGCGAAGCAGCTCCCGGCGGTGGCGACCTTGGAATTCGAATCGATCGTGAAGCCCACGCGCACAACGGGATCGATCTCCTGCGCGGCAACGCGCTCGACGGCTCGCCGCCAGAAGCGATCGTCTGGCAGCCCCTCATACGGATTGACGGCGGCGCTTTCCGGCTGGGCTGGACGCAGTAGTGGCGTCAGCGTCGCGCCGATGGCGGCGGCCATCCGCGCCATGGCCGACGGACGTGACGGGCGCTCGCCGATAAACCGCGGCAATTCGCGATAGGCGGCGCTTTCCGTCCGTTCGCAGCTCAGGTCCGGCGTGCGCTCGAATACCTTGTACGACTGAGCAATGAACTGGGCCAAGTCCATTGTCAGGACCGGTTTGCTCTCAGGGCAGAAGCCTCGATCCAGCTTGAAGACATAGCTGCCCGCCGTGCCGCTGCGCCGGGCGATGTCTGGGTAGACGGGCCACACCGGCCAGCGCGCGAGCGTGTCTTCGACCCACTGGCCACCTTCGGGCACTGGCGTGATGCCATCGCGCCGAAGCGCATGCTCGACCATGTCGGCCAATGCCGGCAGCTTGGGATGATTCACGGTGTGCATAAAGCAACCGGTCTGGTGCCAGCAGTCCATCAACTTCGCCATGGGCAGGCCGGTGTTCTGGCCGTGGTTCTGCAGAACGCGCCAGGCGGCCTGGTGGTAGCGATAGAACCCCAGGTGCTCAAAGACTTCATCTCTGAAGAGATCGATGGCGACATCGGGGGGCAGCCCCTGGCGCCAAGCCCAGAATGCAATCGAAGACTGGTACTCGCCCATCGGCCCCTGAAGGTAGCCGCCTTCGCGCCGGGCGACGTAGACGCAGTCGGGGTGGAAGCCGCTGTAGTTCAACGGTGGCAACTGCCGAATACGGTCCGCCAGTTTTGGCAGGCGCTTGACGATGGCCTTCGTCACTTCGCCAACCATCTGGACCCAGACAAGGTCTGCATCGCCGACGGCTACAGCCAAGTCCAACTCGCCATCGCGCAGGCGCTTCATGAAGCTCGGTGTCGTTTCATGGCTGCGCGTCACGACATCGCCCGTCATGGCCTGTACTAGGCGACCCACGGTGGAGGCTTGGCAATTGCCAAAGATCACGAGCTTCTTGCTCGAGCGTGACTGATAGGACCATGGCGACGAGCGCTCGTTCGACTGGCCTTCGCGCAGCACGACCGTGTTGGACAGTCGGCCACTGGCGCGGAACTCCTGGGAGCGCATCAGCACGCTGATCAGCGCGGCTTCGTMCGCCACGCCCATATGGGCGCGGATGCCTTCTTCCGATTCGGGCTCGCGGCCGAGGATCAGCCGAAAGCCCCAAACGACTGCGTCGCGCGTGATCGCCATCCTGCAGCTCCGGCGGCGTCAGCGCAGCACGTTGACTGCGTTCAGCACCGGATAGGTGATGGAGAACACGACATTGAGGAACTTCTGCAGCTCGGCGATCGGTGCATTGCTGACATAGACGATGTCCCGATGGTGCATCGGAAAGCTTTGCATTGCGAAAAAGCTGCGCGGATCGGACAAGTCCAGCCGGTAGACAACCGGCACCAACCCGTCGGGCGTGGCCGTCACGGGTTGGCGTGGCCAGTCCAGCGTAGCGAGGGGCTCGAAGCGGAAGATGAAGACCCCACGCGGATCCGACCGACTGTCCGTCAGTCCACCGATGCGGCCCATGGCCTGCGCCAACGTGATGCCCTGGGCTTCGAACGGTATTTCGTCTTGCTTGCCGGTCGCGCCGAGTGCGGTGAAGCTCAGTGGTTGGAACAGCGCGGTGATCACGTCGCCCGGACGCAGCGCGATGTTCTGTCGTGGATCGCGGATCACCAGGTCCAGCGGCAGCGCGTGATATTGCGTTCCGCGAGTGACTTGCAAGGACGTCTTGCTCGCGGGTTGGCGCACGCCACCGGCCGCTGCGAGCGCGTCGAGCAGGCGTTCCCCACCTGCGGTCAGCGGCATACGCACGTTGACATTGACTTCGCCTACCACGGTCACCGTCGACGAGATGTTTTGTAGCACGCGAACCAGCACCTGGGGCTGGTTGGCTTTCCCTTTCAAACTTTGCACGATGGCAGCAGACACCGCGGCGGGGGTCAGACCCGCGGCGTGGACGCGTCCGGCGAAAGGTACCGAGATCAGACCTTCCCGGTCGACCATTTGCGCCGGTAGCGCGGCGGGCACAGTAGTGGCTGACAAGCGCGGGTCCGCGCTTGGCACCCCGAACAGTGCGGCCGGCGGGGTTTCCCAGATCGTGACTTCGACGGTATCGCCAGGACCGATCAGCTGGGCCGAGGGAGCCTGATCGCCGAGTGTCTCCGAGAACAACTGCAGTTTTTGCTTGTCGACGAGTTGGCGCACGACGCCGTCATTGATGTCGACGACCTGAACCACGCCGGAACTAGGCGCCGCCGAATCGGACGTGCTTTGCTCGACGGTCTTGGCACTCGGACCGGACCTTGGCATCTCGCTGCATGCGCCAAGTACGAGGGCGACTGACAAGGCGGCCAGCCGAATGGACAGAGACTTGGATAGGAAAACAGGCATCGCGTGGGGGGGGCGGTCAACACTACCACCGGTAGTTGAGCCCGCAGCAGCAGGGCGGGCCGGGAGGGCGGTGCCCACTTTAACCCACGGGCCGCCGCGCTCTTTGAGGTGACTTGGTCTCATTGCGGCTGGGCAAGGATCAATCTGTGACGGCGTTACCACAACGGAGTCAGCGAGAGCGTCGAATTGCATCTCTAGAATGCCCATGTGTTTATGTTCTTGTTGGCATTCGGGGTTTCTGCGGGAGTGGCCTTGCTCTTGGTTCGTTCGGCACATTTGCACGGACGACATTCGGGCGACCATGACTTCGACAAACCGCAAGGCATTCACACCGTGGCCGTACCGCGCATCGGCGGTTTGGCCATCGTGCTCGGGATCGTTGCCGCTGCGGTTGCGATGTGGTGGGAGGTCGGTCACGCCGAGGGGCGATTCGCATTCACCTTGCTCGCATGCTCCTCCTTAGCCTTCCTGGCTGGCTTCGTGCAAGACCTGACCGAAGCGCTGACTCCGCGCGGGCGTCTGGTGGCGACCGCCTTGTCGGCGGTCATTGCGTTCTACTGGATGGGCGCCGCGATCCATACCACCGACATTCCTGGTGTCGACTGGGTTGTCTCCTTCACTGTCGGATCGCTCTGCGTCACGGTGCTGGTCGTGGCTGGCATTGCTAATGCGATCAATATCATCGACGGCCTGAACGGCCTGGCCTCAATGTGCGTTGCGTTGATGCTCGGGGCGCTGGCCTATGTGGCCTTCCAGGTCAGCGACACGCTGCTTGGCTGGCTGGCCGTGGCCGGTATCGGTGCGGTGCTGGGCCTGTTCCTATGGAACTTTCCTCGCGGGCTGATCTTCCTCGGTGATGGCGGTGCCTACTTCCTCGGCTTTTACGTTTCAGAGCTGTCCATCCTTCTGCTGGCACGCAACCCACTCGACGTGTCGCCGTTCTTCCCGCTCCTGATTTGCATCTACCCGATCTTCGAGACGCTGTTCTCGATCTACCGGCGCTGGATCCTGCGCTCGGTTCCGCCTGTCTTGCCCGACGGTATCCACCTGCATTCGCTGATCTACCGCCGCGTGATGCGCTGGGTTGTTGGCGGCCAGAGCGCACGCGAACTGACGCGGCGGAACTCGATGTCATCGCCGTATCTGTGGCTGTTGTGCATGTTCTCGATCGCGCCGGCGGTGATATTCTGGGACAGCACACCGGTGCTCGCTGGCTGCCTGGTGGTTTTCGTCGCGAGTTATCTGGTGCTCTATTGGCGCATCGTGCGTTTCAAGTCGCCGCGCTGGATGGTGTTTCGGCGGTGACTCTTTGACCRCAGCGTTAGGCACCGCGGTCAATGTAGTTCTTCTCGACCCACTCGCGATACCCACCGCTTTGAACTTCGGCGACCCAGTCGGCGTGGTCGAGGTACCACTGCACCGTCTTGCGGATGCCGGACTCGAAGGTCTCGGCTGGGCGCCAGCCGAGCTCGCGCTCGATCTTGCGTGCGTCGATGGCGTAGCGGCGGTCGTGGCCGGGGCGGTCGGTCACGTGGGTGATCCGCCGCGCGTAGGGGCCGGCCGGGTCGGGGCGCAACTCGTCGAGCAGCGCGCAGATCGTCTTGACGATGTCGATGTTGGCCTGCTCGTTCCAGCCGCCGATGTTGTAGGTCTCACCGAGCCGGCCGCCTTGCAGCACAGCGCGGATGCCGCTGCAGTGGTCTTTCACGTACAGCCAGTCGCGGATCTGCTGGCCGTCGCCGTAGACCGGCAGTGGTTTGCCGGCCAACGCGTTGACGATCATCAGCGGGATCAGCTTCTCGGGGAAGTGGAACGGCCCGTAGTTGTTTGAGCAGTTGGTGGTGACCACCGGCAGGCCGTAGGTGTGGTGCCAGGCGCGCACCAGGTGGTCGCTCGCGGCCTTGCTGGCCGAGTAGGGGCTGTTGGGCTCGTACGGGTGGCTTTCGGCGAAGGCCGGGGCGCCGGGCTTCAGGCTGCCGTAGACCTCGTCGGTGCTGACGTGGTGGAAACGAAAAGCCGCGCGTTCGGCCTCCGGCAGTGCCGCCCAGTGGGCGCGCGCGGCCTCCAGCAGCGTGAAGGTGCCTTGCACGTTGGTCCGCATGAACTCGCCGGGGCCATGGATGCTGCGGTCGACATGGCTTTCGGCGGCGAAATGGACGATCGCGCGCGGCCGGTGCTGGGCCAGCAACTGGTCCATCAACGCGCGGTCACCGATGTCGCCGCGTACAAAGATGTGGTTGGGATTGCCTTGCAGCGCTTCCAGATTGCGCAGGTTGCCGGCGTAGGTCAGGGCGTCCAGGTTGACCACCGGCTCGGCGCGGGTGCTGCTGTTTTCCAGCCAATCAAGGACGAAGTTGCTGCCGATGAAGCCGGCACCGCCGGTAACAAGGATCATGCCGAATTCTCTGTGGTGCGCCCGGCGGGCGGCAATATTCTGAAATAGCTGGGTCTAGGCCCCAATTGTCAAAGTGTAGTCGCCTGTTGTAGCAGCGATAATGCGCGGTGATGAGTTCCGACCTCCAGGTTTCCGCGGCAGCTGCCGCCGACACCCCGCCTCCCGCCCGTTTCGACACCCTGCCGCTGGATCCCAAGCTCCTGCGTGCCGTGGCCGACCAGGGTTACCTGACCATGACGCCGATCCAGGCCAAGGCGATTCCGATCGTCTTGGAAGGGCGCGACGTGATGGGGGCCGCCCAGACGGGCACCGGCAAGACAGCGGCATTTTCCATCCCGCTGCTGCAGAAGATGCTGCGGCACGAGAACTCGAGCGCATCGCCGGCCCGCCACCCCGTCCGGGCCCTGGTGYTGGCACCGACGCGAGAGCTGGCGGACCAGGTCGCCAACAACGTCAAGGCCTACGCCAAGCACAGCAATCTGCGCTCGGCGGTGGTCTTCGGCGGCATCGACATGAAGCCGCAGACGCTGGAGCTGAAGGCCGGCGTCGAGATCCTGATCGCCACGCCGGGCCGGCTGCTGGACCACATCGAGGCCAAGAACGCGGTGCTGAACCAGGTCGAGTACGTGGTGCTCGACGAAGCCGATCGCATGCTGGACATCGGCTTCCTGCCTGATCTGCAGCGCATCCTGAGCTACTTGCCCAAGCAGCGCCAGACCCTGCTGTTCTCGGCCACCTTCTCGCCCGAGATCAAGCGCCTGGCCAACAGCTACTTGCAAGATCCCATCCTGGTCGAAGTGGCGCGGCCGAACGCCACCGCGTCGACTGTCGAGCAGCGCTTCTACAGCGTGGACGACGATGACAAGCGCCGCGCCGTGCTGCACCTGCTGAAGGAACGCAACATCACGCAATCGCTGGTGTTCGTGAACTCCAAGCTCGGCGCCGCGCGCCTGGCGCGCTCGTTTGAGCGCGACGGCATGCGCACCTCGGCGCTGCATGGCGACAAGTCGCAAGACGAACGCCTGAAGGCCCTGGCCGCCTTCAAGGCCGGCGAGGTCGACCTGCTGGTGGCCACCGATGTGGCAGCCCGTGGCTTGGACATTGTCGACCTGCCGGCCGTGTTCAATTTCGACGTGCCGTTCAACGCTGAAGACTATGTGCACCGCATCGGCCGCACCGGCCGGGCCGGTGCTTCGGGCCTGGCGGTGACGCTGGTGACACGCAACGATGCGCGCCTGGTGGCCGACATCGAAAAGCTGATCAAGAAGAAGATCGAGCTGGACGCCCTCGAGCTGGACGATGACCGGCCGCGCCGCCGTCCGCCCGCGCGCGAGGACGATCGCGAAGCCGGCCGACCTGAAGTCCGCTCCACCGCAGGCGCTTATGCCGGCGCGTCGGCTTCTCGCCGCCACGAGCCACGTTCAGCCCCGCGCGATCCCTTCTTCGACAAGCCCTATGAGCCGGCCGCGTCCACCGACGGCCCGGCCGCTTGGGAAAAGAGCGCGCCCTCCACGCCGGCGCCCAGCCGGCTGTCACCGAACATCCGAGCCAAGCGCAAAGTTGCGGCGCTGCTCGGCGGTACTGCCAAGGCCTGAGCGGCATTGTGGTTGGGGTGAATCGCCTGGCAGGGTGGCGCGTGGCGTTTGCCTGCGCCGTCGTGGCCATCCTCTTCCTGGCCTTGATGCCTGCCGGCAACGGCCAGGACTGGTTTGTGCATGCCGACAAGCTGCGCCACGCCGGGGCTTTCGTCGCCCTGTGGGCCATTGGCAAGCAGGCGCGCCTTCGGCCGTCATGGGCCTTGGCGGTTGCGCTGCTGGCTTTCGGTGTCGGAATCGAATTGGCGCAGGCTTTGACGCCGACACGTGAATCGTCGATCGGCGATGTGCTGGCCGATGCGCTCGGCATCGCTGCGGGGCGCTGGCTGCTCGGCGGCGCCGCCGGCTGAGTCCTCAGTTGCTCAACTCGCCAACCACATGAACACCGCCGGCAGCGTGTCCGGCATCGGTGATCGTCCGGCGGCTTGAAGCTCGCGCCGCCAGGCCGACGCTGCCTGGGTGCGGCACCAGCCCGTCAATGAGGTGAGGCCGCAAGCCACTGACAAGCGCGTCTCCGGCTGCAGCGCTTGGCTCAACGCCTGCAGCAGCGCTTCGTTGCGATACGGCGTTTCGATCACCAGCTGAGTCTGTCCTTCGCGGCGCGAGCGCTGTTCAAGCTCACGCACCCGTTGTTGGCGCTCGCTCACGTTCTGCGGCAGATAGCCCTCGAAAGCGAAGCGCTGTCCATTCAAGCCGCTGGCGGCCAAGGCCAGCGTCAGCGAGCTGGCGCCGGCCAAGGGCTCGACCGTCAGGCCTAGCGTGTGTGCGGCCGCTACGAGGGCGGCGCCCGGGTCGGCCACCGCTGGCAGACCGGCGTCGGACAGCAGTCCCACGTCGTGCCCTGCCAGCGCGGGTGCGAGCAGCAACTTCCATTCATTGGCCTCGACTGCGCTGCCGCTGCCTTTACGGGCGCGCGGCAACTCCTGTATCGCCAGCGATTGCAATGGCGCGGCCAGAGGCACCACCGTATCCACCCGCTTCAAGAAGGCCCGCGCGGTCTTGGCGCTCTCAACCACCCAGTGCTGCAAGCCCGCCGCGCGACGCAAGGCATGGGCGCTGAGCACCTGATCGATCGGCTCCGGCGCCGCACCCAGGTCGAGCGTGTTGGGCACGAGCACCAGGCGGCCCGTGGCCGCGGGCGCGCTCATCGGGCCGCGCCTGCGGCCAGCAGCGGATCCAGGCCCGCCGCGCGCAGCAGCTCGCAGGTCCGGATCAACGGGAGCCCGACCAACGCGGTCGGGTCATCGGACTCGATGGCGCTCAACAGCGCGATGCCCAGCGTTTCGGATTTGGCGCTGCCGGCGCAGTCGTAAGGCTGTTCCAGCCGCAGGTAGCGCTCGATCTCGTCGTCGTTCAATGCGCGGAAACGCACCCGCACCGGGGCCAACTGAACTTGCTCAAAGCCGGTGCTGGCTCGTACCACCGCCACGGCGGTCTGGAAAACGATGGTGCGGCCGCTCATCCGGCGCAGCTGCGCGACGGCGCGCTCGTGCGTGCCTGGCTTGCCGATTGGCTCGCCATCCACGTCGGCAACCTGGTCGGAGCCGATCACCACGGTGTCGTCACGGTTCGATTCGGCGACTGCGCGGGCCTTGGTCAACGCCAGGCGCTGGGCCAAAGCGGCCGGGGCCTCGCCGGGTTGCGGCGTCTCGTCTACCTGCGGCGACTGCACGTCAAAGGGCAGCCGCAGCCGCTCCAGCAGCTCGCGTCGATAGCGCGAGGTGGAGCCGAGGACGAGGCGTGGCAATGCGGTGGCAAGAGGTTCGGACATGGGGAAATTATTCCACCAGGCCTGGGTGGAGCCCGCCGCTAAACTGGGCGCATGAATGCGAAATCGATCGACCCGCGGCGCCTGGACGTGGCCGTGCTGGCCGCGGCGCACGGCGAGTTGTCGGGCGAATGGCCGCTGGCAACGCTCGACCGCTTGGCCGGCTCGGTGCTGAGTGCAGAGCCCGAAGGCTCACCCATCTATTGGCAGGCCGAGGGCGACCAGCGGCCGGTGACGGGCGTCGAGCCTGAAATCTGGCTTCACCTCACTGCCCAGGCCTGCGTCAACATGCGCTGCCAGCGCTGCCTCGGTGCGCTGGCCGTGCCGCTGGACCTGGACCGCTGGATCCGCTTTGTGCGCGATGCGGCCCAGGCCGAGGCGCTGGATGCTGAGCTGGAAGACGACGTACTTGAGCTTCAGCGGCACACGGACCTGAGCGAGCTGGTTGAAGACGAGCTGCTGCTGGCGCTGCCGCTGGTGCCGCGGCACGAGGATTGTCCTGAGCCGCTGCCGATGGGCGAGCCTGGCGATCCTGAGCCGGCTGCTGATGCGCCGCCCGAGCGGCCGCATCCTTTTGCGGCGCTGGCCCAGCTGAAGAAGAAGCCCGACAAGGCGTGAGGCCGCCTGCGCGGTCTGCTGGGCAGGACTGGCGCCGCGGCGATCGGCAGTGTTATACTTTCGGGCTTTCCCGGATCGGGCGCGTCGTTTGCGCTCGGCTGTCAAGAAGTGGATCAGGCGGCGACATCTTCGCCGCGGCCATCGAGCAGCGCCGGGTGTGTCCAACTTTCGACCCGTGTTCGAGCGCTGCATGGCGCCGGACACTCGCCGCACCACTTCGGTCGGTGCCCCAGGAGCGTTCCATGGCTGTCCAGCAAAACAAGAAGTCGCCGTCCAAGCGCGGCATGCATCGTTCGCACAACGCGCTGGTTCAGCCCGGCACCGCGATCGAGTCGACCACCGGTGAAGTGCACCTGCGCCACCACATCAGCCCGACCGGTTTCTACCGCGGCCGCAAGGTCTTGAAGACGAAGGCTGACGCCTGATCGGGCCTCGGCCTGACCTTCAATCCCCGGCCGGGTTGGCGCGCGCCTGCCCCCATCCGTGAATCGAACACGATGCCGCAGCCTTGACTGCGGCATTTGCCATTCCAGAACGTGTCGCACGCACATTCATTGACGCCTCTTGAGCGGGTCCGCGTCGTTGTCGACTGCATGGGCGGTGACCACGGGCCTTCTGTCACGCTGCCCGCGTGCAAGGAATTCCTCGCTACCCACCTCCAGGCGGACCTGGTGCTGGTGGGCATGGCCGACGCCATCGCCCCGGCGGCGAATTGGCCGCGCTGCACGCTGGTGCCCTCCACCGAGATCGTCGCGATGGACGATCCGTTGGAAGTGGCGCTGCGGCGCAAGAAAGACTCGTCGATGCGGGTCGCCATCAACCAGCTCAAGCCCGATGCCAACGGCCGCGCGATGGGCGATGTGGCCGTTTCCGCCGGCAACACCGGCGCGCTGATGGCGATCTCGCGCTATGTGCTGAAGACGGTGGACGGCATTGACCGCCCGGCCATTGCCTCTGCATTTCCGAACGAGCGGCCCGGCTTCACGACGGTGCTGGATCTCGGCGCCAACGTCGACTGCACCGCCGAGCACTTGTTGCAATTCGCGGTGATGGGCAGTGCGCTGGTGTCGGCGCTGGACGGCACGGCCGAGCCCAGCGTCGGCCTGCTGAACATCGGCGCCGAAGCGATCAAGKGCAGCGACATCATCAAGCAAGCCGGCGAGCTGCTGCGCAACGCAGCCAACGCGGGTCAGCTGAACTACTTCGGCAATGTCGAAGGCAACGACATCTTCAACGGCACGGTCGACATCGTCGTCTGCGACGGTTTCGTCGGCAACGTGATGCTGAAGAGCAGCGAAGGGCTGGCRCACATGCTGACCGGCTTCCTGCGCACCGAGTTCACGCGCCACTGGATGGCCAAGTTCGCGGCGCTCGTCGCGTGGCCGGTGCTGAAGCACTTCCGCAAGCGGTTCGATCCGCGTGGCTACAACGGCGCGGCGTTGCTCGGCCTGCAGGGCTTGGTCTTCAAGAGCCACGGCTCGGCCGATGCCTTCTCGTTCGGCCGGGCTTTGGCGCGGGCTTATGATGCGGCCCGCAATCGCTTGCCCGAACAGGTGCACGAGCGCATCGTCGAAACCTTGCAGGCGGCAGCCCTTCCGCCCGACGACGAGCCCGTGCGTCCCGCTGCATGAATTCCTCCGCCGACCGCATCCCCCCACAGCGCTACGCCCGCATCACCGGAACCGGCAGCATGCTGCCGCCGCATCGCGTCAGCAATGCCGAACTGGCGGCCCAGCTGGCCACGCGCGGCCTCGAGACCTCCGACGAGTGGATCGTCGAGCGCACCGGCATCCGCGCACGCCGCTTTGCCGAAGCCACGGTCAACGCCAGCGACCTGGGGGTCGATGCCGCCCGCCACGCACTCGAAGCTGCCGGCCGCTCGGCCGAAGATGTCGATCTGATCATCGTTGCCACGTCGACGCCCGACATGGTGTTCCCGTCGACCGCCACCATCATCCAGCGCAAGCTGGGCGTGCAAGGTTGCCCGGCGTTCGACCTGCAAGCTGTCTGCTCGGGCTTTGTCTACGGACTGTCGGTGGCCGACGCGATGATCCGCTCCGGTTCAGCCACCTGCGCGCTGGTGATCGGCTCGGAAGTCTTTTCGCGCATCCTTGATTTCAACGACCGCACGACCTGCGTGCTGTTCGGTGATGGCGCCGGCGCGGTGGTGCTCGAAGCGTCGGCCGAGCCCGGCATCCTGGCGACCAAGCTGCATGCGGATGGCCGGCATATGGAGATCCTCTGCACGCCCGGCACCGTATCGGGTGGTCAGGTGCTGGGCGATCCGCTGTTGAAGATGGACGGTCAGGCGGTGTTCAAGCTGGCCGTCAAGGTGCTCGACGAGGTTGCACGCGAAGTGCTGGAGGCCGCAGGGCGCAGCGCCGAAGACATCGATTGGCTGATTCCGCACCAGGCCAACATCCGCATCATGCAAGGCACAGCGCGCAAGCTGAAGCTGCCCGCCGATCGCCTGGTGGTGACGGTGGACGAGCATGGCAACACCTCGGCCGCGTCCATTCCGCTGGCACTCGACCATGCGGTGCGCACCGGCAAGATCCAGCGTGGCCAGACGCTGATGCTCGAAGGCGTCGGCGGTGGTTTCACCTGGGGCGCCGTGTTGCTCGACTTCTGAGCCACGCCGTTCCCTGATTCGTTCGATTGAAGGTGTCTTTGATGACCGCGTTCGCATTTGTCTTTCCGGGCCAGGGCTCGCAGGCTGTCGGCATGCTCGACGCCTGGGGCGACCATCCGGCCGTTCGCCAGACGCTGGTCGAAGCATCGGCCGCGCTGGGTGAAGACATCGGTGCCTTGATTCACGCTGGCCCGAAGGAACAACTGGACCTGACCACCAACACCCAGCCGGTGATGCTGACGGCGGGCATCGCTTGCTACCGTGCCTGGCTGGCCGAGGGTGGCGCTGCGCCGGCCGCAGTGGCTGGCCATTCACTGGGCGAGTACACCGCACTCGTGGCCGCCGGCAGTCTGAGCCTGGCCGATGCGCTGCCGTTGGTGCGCTTGCGTGCTCAAGCGATGCAAGAAGCCGTACCGGTTGGGCAAGGTGCGATGGCCGCGATCCTTGGCCTTGACGCGGACACCGTTCGTGCCGGCTGCGCCGAAGCGGCTGCTGCCAGTGGCGAGGTCGTCGAGGCCGTCAACTTCAACGACCCCAAGCAGACCGTGATCGCCGGCAGCAAGGCCGGTGTCGAAAAAGGCTGCGAGCTGCTGAAGGCCAAGGGTGCCAAACGGGCGCTGCCCTTGCCGGTGTCGGCGCCGTTTCATTCGAGCCTGATGAAGCCGGCCGCCGAGCGGCTGAAGGCGCGTCTGGCCGAAGTGGCGATCGTCGCGCCGACGATCGCGGTCGTGAACAACATTGACGTTTCAGTCACGAGCGAGCCCGCGGCGATTCGCGACGCGCTGTACCGTCAGGCCTTTGGCCCGGTGCGTTGGGTCGAAGTGGTGCAGGCCCTGCGAGCACGTGGCCTGTCGCACATCATCGAGTGTGGCCCCGGCAAGGTGCTGGCCGGCATGGTCAAGCGCATTGATGCGGAAGCCGTGAGCACTACCGTGTTCGACCCGGCCTCCTTGGCCGACGTGAAGGGATTGCTGGCATGAGCACGCAAGGTCAAGTCGCGCTGGTGACCGGCGCTTCGCGCGGTATCGGTCGCGCCATTGCGCTGGAACTCGCCGCACGCGGCATGAAGGTCATCGGCACCGCGACCAGCGATGCTGGCGCAGCCGCGATCGGTGAAGCGCTCTCGGCCCACGCGGGCTGCAAAGGTGTGAACCTGAATGTCAACGACGCTGCCGGCGTCGACGCGCTGATCGATTCGATCGTCAAAGAGCACGGCGCTCTGCACGTGCTGGTCAACAACGCCGGCATCACCCGAGACACTCTGGCCATGCGCATGAAGGACGATGAC
>NZ_JBFUGE010000091.1:0-16774 GCF_056403075.1 Ideonella sp. P3_A4
GCTCAGCACGTAGTGGCCGGACAAGGACTGCTGGCCCATCAGGTCGCGCACCTTGCCTTCGAACTTCAACCGCGCGCGGCCGGCACTGCCATCGAACGTGAGCGGCACCTCGGACGGGCTCAGCGCATCGAGACCCGGCAGCACGGCGCCGGTGTGTGCCTGCACGGTGATCGGCGCGTCGCGGTAGCGGCCCTTGGCCTGCGCCGTCCAGCCGGGCTGGTTCTGCCAGGCGTTGGGCAGGTAGGCGAACTGGCCGTCCAACTGCACGGCGTTGAGGGTGTCGATCAGCTTCAGCTGGCCATTGCTCACGACCAGCGACTCGAAGTGCACGCCGTCGATCGGCGGCTTGTCGTTGGGTGGCGCGGCCGGATCGGCGCCGAACTGCCAGCTCGCGCGGCCATCGGCCTGGCGCTCCAGTTGCAGCTGCAGACCATCGGCGGTCAGCGACTGCACGGTCAGCGCATGGCCGCCGCGCGCCGCGAACAGATCGCGGTAGCGCAGACTCAATTCGACCTCGTGGGCCTGCACCATCGGGCCCAGCGCGCTCCACGACGGGTTGGCGACATTCAGTTCGGCAACCTGCAGCCGGATGCGGCCCAGCAGCGACAGGCGAAAGCCGTTCTCGGCCTCGTCGCCGAAGTGAACTTCACGCGCCAGGTGCTTGCTCAGCCAGCGCTCGGCCGGGTGGGCCAGGAAGCGCCAGCCCTGCGACTCGGCCAGCCCGATTGCTGCCGCTAGGCCGACGACCAGTCCGAGCGGCAGCAGCCACGGCCAGCGACGATGCCGGCGTGGGGGATCTGACGGGGTCGCCACGGGGGCGGTCATCGGGGCTTCGGTATTCATGATGGTGGGCCTTCTTCGCTCAGCCGGGCCGGTGGGGGCGGTCCGGCGAGCGCGCAGCCATGCTCATCAGGAGCGCACGACGATCTGGTTCTTCACGACCTTCACGCCGTGAACGTTGCGAGCGATGTTCTCGGCCTCGCCGCGCTCGGTGCCGCTCTTGGCGAAGCCCGACAGCATCACTTCACCGTTCAGCGTCTCGACCTTGATCGAGGTGGCGTCGACGGCATGCGATTCGACGAAGCGGGCCTTCACCGCGGTGGTGATGGTGGCGTCGTCGATGTACTCGCCGACCGAGGACTGGCCGCGCGAGACGGCGCAGCCGGGCAGCGTGGTCAGGGCGGCCATGGCGGTGGCGATGGCGACAAGGGTGGTGCGAGTGTTCATGATGTGGACCTCCAAAGTGCGCGGCACGGTTGCGTGTCGTGCCTGTTCTCTGCTGCAAAGGTATTTCGGGATCGCTGGCCGCGGGCCCGAAGGTGCATGACCAGCGTCTGTCAACAAGGCGGCCCGGGGCACGGCACGGCCCGTCTGTCGATGGCGAGACCTTAGGCTGCGGCGATGCGTGGCCCCATCGGAAGACGGCGTCGCGTGCTGTAGGACGTTGCCGCGCACCGGGCCTGGGGCGACCGTCGGCGCGCCGGGCTGGTGCGCGGTCCGAAGCGGGATCAATTCGCGTGCCTGCCTTGCGCGCCGCTGTCCTACAGCCGACACCGCCGGCAGCCGACGCGCAAGCGCTGGGCGCTTGCCCAGACTGGGTGTCACGTCCCGTCCACAAGGAGTAGACGATGAACAGTCATGCCCATCCCCATCCCGACACCCGCTTCCATGCGCAAGGGCCGGCCGAACACGAACCCTACACACCGCCGCGCCGCCACTGGCCCGGCGTGCTGGCGGCGCTGGCGGTGGCCGCCGTGGTCGCGCTGGTGGCGGTGAACAGCACCGACCAGAAGGACACCGTGCCGGCAGCACCGTTGATCACCGAGCCGACGGCGGCCGGCCCTGCCAATGCGTCGCCGACCAGCGAGCAGACGGCTGATCGTCTGGTCGAAGACACCAGCCGCGTGATCGTCACCGAGGAGCAACCGGTCGACGTGTCGACCCCGCCGGTGGAAGACCGAGCACCGGCGCAGTAGATGCCCACTGCCCGACGGCGTTGAGCGCAGCGCCGAACGCAATGCCTGAAGCGGCCGGATTCACCGGCCGCTTTTTCTTTGTCTGCCCTTTGCCTGCACTTTGTCTACCGGGGGCGCAAAAAAGCCCGGCCGTCTTCCCGAACGGCCGGGCAACTTCAGGAGGGAGTCGAGAGGTTGGTGTGGGCGGCTCAGCGGCCGTTCACGTTCGGGTGGCGGTCGACCCGGTTCGGCACGCCGTCACCATCGCGGTCGGCGTCGCGCCCGTTGCGCACGCCGTCGTGGTCCTTGTCGTGGCGGGACCAGGCGCCATGCGTGAAGTACCACTGGCCGTTGCGTTCGACCCAGCGGGGCTCAACGTAAACGTAGCCTGGGCGAGCGGCCGTCCAGGTGCCGCCGACCCAGACGTGGGTGTTGCCACGCCAGGCCCAGTAGCCCGGGGTCCAGACGAAGCCCGGCCGCGGCGGCGGCATCGGTTCATAACGGGGCGCCGGCGGTGGCACGCGCAGTACCAGGTCGACGTCGACATCGACGCCGGCCGAGGCGGTTTGCGGCAGCATCGCGGCCATCGGGGCGAGCAGCGACAACGCGATCATGGATGCTTTCAACATGGTGGTCCCTTTCTGTGAAGACAGGCCATGTCGGGCATCTTCTGTGGCGCGCCGAGCGTGCTCCATCGGACATCGGCGAATCGGCGTGTAGGCCAAAACCTTTCGCCGGACGGCCCAGGCGGAGGACGGGCAAGGTTCGGGCCCGCGCGGCCCGCGGCATCGACCCGGGTCAGTCAGACCGCGAGCGCCATCGACAGGTAGTGCTCGCCCAGCAGCAGTGCAAACAGAGCGAACAGGTCGACGATCGAATAGCGGAACGTCGGCATCGCCCATCGCGCCGGGTCTTGACGCAGCCGCCACGCGAACCAGACGAAGCGCGCGCCGAAGCCGGCGGCGCCCAGCGTGTAAAGCCAGCCGCCGACACCGCCGACCATGCCGATGGCTTGCGGGATCAGCGTGATCGCCCACAGCACGACTGCGTACTGCAGCACCCGGTTCGCGGTGAAGGGCACGCCGTGGATCACCGGCAGCATCGGCACGCCCGCGCGGGCGTAGTCGTCCTTGCGGTGGATCGCCAGGGCCCAGAAGTGCGGCGGTGTCCAGATGAAGATGATCAGGAACAGCAGCAGCGCGCCCGGCTCGATCTGTCCACTGACAGCGACCCAGCCCAGCAGCGGCGGCGCCGCGCCGGCCGCGCCGCCGATCACGATGTTCTGCGGCGTGCGGTGTTTCAGGAACAGGCTGTAGACACCCGCGTAGCCGATCAGCGAGCCGACCGTCAGCACCGCGCACAGCACGTTGGTGAAGGCGAGCAGCAGCGCCACGCCGGCCAGCCCGATGGCACCGGCGAACAGCGCCACCTGCGGCGTGCCGAGCGCGCCGCGCGGCAGCGGCCGGCCGCGGGTGCGCGCCATCACCGCATCGATGCGCTGGTCGACCAGGTGGTTGATCGCGGCGGCGCTGCCGGCCACCAGCGCGATGCCGAGCGAGCCGAAGGCCAGCACCGGCCACGGCGRCGCCGCCGGGCTGGCCAGCAGCATGCCGACCACCGCGGTGAACAACATCAGCGCGACGACGCGCGGCTTGGTCAGCTCGAAGTACTCGCGCCAGACGGCCCGGCGGCCGGCTGGCAGGGTCAGCGGGGTGGCGATGGTGAGGTCTCCTAGCGGAAGAACAGCAGCCGGGTGAGGTTGGTGTAGTTGGCCTCCGAAGCCATCAGGCCGACCAACACCATCAGCGCCCCGGGCGGGATCAGGATCGCGCAGACCAGCGCCATCCTTTCCCAGGCCATGTGCATGAAGACGGCGACGATCAAGCCCGCCTTCAGCATCATGAACAGCAGGATCAGCGTCCAGCGCAAGCCGCCCTGGAAGTGGAAATAGTCGACCAGGTAGGACAGCGTGCTGAGCACGAACAGCAGGCCCCAGATCTTGAAATACAGCCCGATCGGGTGCTGCTGTGCGTGCTGCTGCGGGGCGGTGCCAGGGGTGGTGCCCGGCGTGGCGACGTGTTCCATGGCAATGCCTTTCACCAGAGGTAGAACAGGGCAAAGATGAAGACCCAGACCAGGTCCACGAAGTGCCAATACAGGCCGGCGATCTCGACGATCTGGAAGTTGCCGCGGTCGTACTTGCCGGCCAGCAGACGCAGCGCCACGACCGAGAGGTAGATCACGCCAGCCGTCACGTGCAGGCCGTGGAAGCCGGTGACCATGAAGAAGACCGAGCCGAACTGCGCCGCGCCCATCGGGTTGCCCCAGGGCCGCACGCCCTCGTCCATGATCAGCTTGGTCCATTCGAAGGCCTGCATGCCGACGAAGGTGGCGCCGAAGGCGGCGGTGACGAACATCAGCTTCGCCGCGGTGACCTTGTCGCGTCGGTAGGCGCAGTTGACTGCCATCGCCATCGTGCCGCTCGAGCTGATCAGGATGAAGGTCATGATCGCGATCAGCAGCAAGGGCACCGGCTTGCCGCCGATGTCCAGCGAGAACACCTCGCTCGGGTTCGGCCACGGCACGGTGGTCGAGGTGCGCACCGTCATGTAGCCGGTCAGGAACGAGCCGAAGATGAAGGTGTCGGACAGCAGGAAGATCCACATCATCGCCTTGCCCCAGGCGACCTGGAAGGTCTGCTGGTCACCCGACCAGTCGGCCACCAGGCCGCGCAAGCCGGCGACCTGGCCATCGCCGTGGGGCGCGGCATGGGCCGGCGGCGCGGGGCCGCGGCTGCCACCGGCGACAGCGCCGGGAGGATCCAAAGGCATGTCGGTCATCGCGTCACTCCTTTGATGTCGTCAACCACGGCCGCAGATGAAGCGCACGATCTCGGGGGTTAGGAGAGCCAGCGCTGCGAACAGCACCACCCACACCACCAGCAGAAAGTGCCAGTAGCGCGCGCACAGCTGCACGCGCCAAGCCGCGGCCGGCAGTTCAGCGGCGGGTACCGACAAGGCCTGCGCGGCGATGCTCCAGGCGACCAGGCCACCCAGCACGTGCAGGCCGTGCAGGGCGGTCAGTACATAGAAGAAGCTCGCCGCCGGGTTGCCGGCCAGCGGCACGCGCTGGTCGATCAGCGCCTGCCAGCCCCACAGCTGCGAGCCGACGAAGGCGGCGGCCGCGGCACCGCCAGCCACCAGCATCGGCTTCAGCTGCCCGCTGTTGCCGGCGGCTGCCGTGGTGCCGGCGCGTTGCATGAACACACTGCCGGCCACCAGCAGCGCGGTCGACAGCCACAGCTGCCACGGCATCGCGATCGGTGACCAATCGGCGGCGTCCATGCGCATGCCGTAGGCCACGACGAAGAGCGAGAAGAAGGTGGTCGCGACACCGATGAACAACCACAACGCGGTGCAGGCAGCACGCGGGTGATTGATCTCGGCCGCGGCGGGCATGTTCGAAGGGGGCAGGACTCGGCTGGTCATGGTGCGGTCCTTAGTGTTCCTGTGAAGGCTCGGCACCACCGGCAGAGGCCGGTGCGTTCTGCGGGATGAAGTCTTCGCGCGAGCCGGGCATGTTGAAGGCGTAGGCCCAGCGGTGGACGGACGGCAGCTTGGGCCCCCAGTTCAGGTGCTTGGGCGGCGTTTGCGGCGTGAACCATTCGAGCGAGCAGGCGCGCCACGGGTTGGACGGTGCCTTCTCGCCGTACTTCAGGCTCCACAGCAGGTTGAAGACGTAGATCATCTGGGCCGCGCCGAGGAACAGCGCGACCACGGTGATGAACTGGTTCAGCGTGTGGGCCGAGGGCGGGATGAAGGTGTAGCCCTCGTAGTTGTAGTAGCGCCGCGGCATGCCCAGCACGCCCAGGTAGTGCATCGGGAAATAGATCAGGTAGGTGCCGAGGAAGGTGATCCAGAAGTGCGCCTTGCCCATCGTGTCGTTGAGCATGCGGCCGGTGATCTTCGGGTACCAGTGGTAGATGCCGCCGAACACGACCAGCAGCGGCGCCACGCCCATCACCATGTGGAAGTGAGCGACGACGAAATAGGTGCCCGACAGCGGGATGTCGACACTGACGTTGCCGAGGAACAGGCCAGTCAACCCGCCCGACAGGAAGGTCAGCAAAAAGGCCAGCGTGAACAGCATCGGCACTGTCAGGTGGATGTCGCCACGCCACAGCGTGAGCACCCAGTTGTAGACCTTGATTGCGGTCGGCACCGCGATGATCAGCGTGCTGGTCGCGAAGAAGAAGCCGAACCACGGGTTCATGCCGCTGACGAACATGTGGTGAGCCCAGACCACGAAGCTCAACGCGCCGATGATCACGATCGCCCAGACCATCGTGCGGTAGCCGAAGATCGCCTTGCGTGCGTGCACGCTGATCAGGTCGGACACGACGCCGAAGGCCGGCAGCGCGACGATGTAGACCTCGGGGTGGCCGAAGAACCAGAACAGGTGTTGGAACAGCAGCGGGCTGCCGCCCCGGTGGCCGCTGACCTCGCCCATGCTGACCAGCGCCGGCATGAAGAAGCTGGTGCCCAGGGTCTTGTCCAGCATCATCATCACGCCCGAGACGAACAGCGCCGGGAAGGCCAGCAGTGCCAGGATCGTGGCGACGAAGATGCCCCAGACCGACAGCGGCATGCGCAGCAGCGTCATGCCTTCGCAGCGCGCCTGCAGCACGGTGGTGACGTAGTTCAGGCCGCCCATCGTCGTCGCGACGATGAAGATCAGCAGCGAGACCAGCATCAGGATGATGCCCCAGTCCCAGCCGGGCGTGCCGGGCAGGATGGCCTGCGGCGGGTACAGCGTCCAGCCGGCGCCTGTCGGGCCACCCGGCACGAAGAAGCTGGCCATCAGCACGATCACGCTGAGCAGGTAGACCCAGAAGCTCAGCATGTTCATGTAGGGGAACACCATGTCCCGCGCGCCGATCATCAGCGGGATCAGGTAGTTGCCGAAGCCGCCGAGGAACAGGGCCGTCAGCAGGTAGATCACCATGATCATCCCGTGCATCGTGACGAACTGGTAATAACGCTCGGCGTTGATGAACTCGAACACGCCGGGGAAGCCGATCTGCAGCCGCATCAGGTTGGACAGCACCAGGCCGACGATGCCGACCAGGATCGCGGTGCCGCCGTACTGCACTGCGATCACCTTGTGGTCCTGGCTCCAGACGTACTTCGTGATGAAGGTCTGCGGCTCGTGGTGCTCGTGCAGGTCGTCGGTGTCGGCGTAGGCCATTGCGTTGTCCTGTCGGTCGGGGTTGGCCGGTTCGTGACTGGTTACTGGGGTGCCGTGCTGCCGTGCGATTTGATGAACGCGACCATCGCGTCCATCTCGTCATCGGCCAGCGGGATCGGCGGCATCACCTGCGCAAAGCCCTTGACCGCGCGGGCCTTCGGGTCCTTGATGAAGGCGCGCAGATAGGCGTCGTCGACCTTCGCGGTCGAGCCGTCGACCATCGTCTCGGTCTTGCCGTACAGGCCCTTCCAGGTCGGGCCGACGCCCGGATTGCCGTCGACCGTGTGGCAGGCCACGCAGCCCTTGGACTGGGCCAGCGCAGCGCCCTTGGCAACCAGGTCCTCACCGCCCGCACCGGCCGGCGCAGGCGGCTTCATGCTGGTGCTGAAGGTCGTCTGCTTCTTCAGCCAGGTCTTGAACGCGGCCTCGTCTTCGACGACGACCAGGCCGTGCATGTTCGGATGACCGACGCCGCACAACTGCGCGCACATCGCCTCGTAGCGGCCGGCCTGCGTCGGCGTGAACCAGAACCAGCTCATCTGGCCCGGCACGATGTTCATGCGGGCGCGGAACTGCGGCACGAAGTAGTCGTGCAGCACATCGTGCGAGCGGGCCAGCACCTTGACCGGCTGGTTCAGCGGCAGGTGCACCTCGTTGCCGGTGATGATCACGTCGTCCTGGCCGGCGGTGTCGGCTGGATCGAGCGCAAACGGGTTGGCCGCGGTGAAGAAGCGCGCGTCGCTGCCGCCCAGCTTGCCGTCGTCGCCGGTGAAGCGGTAGCGCCACTGCCATTGCTGGCCGAGGATCTCGAGCTGCATCGCATTGGCCGGCGGGTGCACATAGTCGGCATAGACCTTCAGCCCCGGCGCCAGCAGCGCGACGATGCCGATCGACGTGACGACGATCAGCCAGTGCTCAAGCTTCTTGTTGTCCGGCACGTAGGCCGCGCGTGCGCTGCCCGGCTGGTGCCGGAAGCGCCACAGCGTGTAGACCACGAACAGCAGGATGACGACGAAGAACGCGCCGGTCACGCCCATCGTGATCGAGAGCGTGTGGTCCATCTGAATCCAGTTCGACGCGAGCGGGGTCAACCACCAGGGGGTGAGCAGGTGGAAGACGACACTCGCGACGACGATCAGCAACAGCGCGATCGCGATGCTCATGGTTCGAAGCTCCGACGTGGGCGGGCCCGATGCTGGGCTGGTGCAGGCCCGCGGCGCCATGCCGCGGGGGCCTGAAGACACGCCGGGCCGCTGCGTGCAGCCCGGCGCGGGGCGTGTTCAGCCCTGGTCTTGGCGCTGCTGGCGGTACTGGGCCAGCTTGCCGTACAGCTCGGCGGCCGTGATGCCGAATATCAGATGGCAGGCGAAGGTGCCCCAGGCCCGCATCTCGGCGAACCATGGGAAGACTTCGGTCAACGCGAAGAAATTGAGCAGGTACAGCAGCGCGCCGAAGATCGCGCCGATCAGCGGCAACGAGACCTTGGTGTCATCGTCGTAGTGGTAGCCGGCCACCACCGCGCCCAGCACCAGCCCGAAGCTGATGCCCAGCACATAGTGCGTGAGCAGCGCCACGCCGACGGTGGTGGGGTCGAACACATGGGCCGGCGCGTGCAGCACCGAGTAGGGGCCCATCGAGATCGCCGCGACGAACTGCGAGATGCGCCAGGGCGCCTCGCCCATCATCGCGCCGGCCCACAACAGCTCCAGCACCATCAACACCGCGCCGGCGGCAAAGCCGGCCACGGCGGCCGCCATCAGATCGGGCGAGCGGCCCTCCCAGTGGTGCAAACGAAGACGCAGTTCCATGGTCACCTCCTCAAAGAAACGGAAGGGTCGCCCTGGTCCCCTCGTGGGGACTCCGACGTCGAAGACGTTGCACAGGGCGCCAAGAACGCAAAACGGCCGCAAAGCGGCCGGACACGGTGGGGCAAAGGTCCGACAAGGACAAGGACAGGCACAACGGCCGGCACGGCGGCCGGGGCAGGCAGCAGGTCATCGCCCGAACGAGCGACAAAATCGCGACGGCGCCCGCGCATGGGGGCGCACTGCGGGTGGCCCAGCGCTTGTTGCGTAGCGCCAGGCCGCTCGGTTCGCGACGGGCGGGTTCGCCTGCGCATAGCCACCCCCTTGCCAAAGTAAAGACAAGAAAGACTGCAACCGTTTCGGCGGTTTTACTCCTGTTGCCGGCTCAGGGCAAGGCGGGCTCTACCCTGCCGCCGCGGTGTTTTACAAACCGGTACGAGCCTGGGCCGACTGGCTCAGTGGGGGAGCCAAGCCAGTGCTCGGTGGCCTGTCGGTGTGGTGTCGAGCGCACGCTCGCCATCGTGCCGACGCAACCAGCCGCGGTTGACGAAGTGCTCGAGCAGCGCGCTGCCGAACGGGCCGGCGAGGTGGTCGCGCCGCTCGGACCAATCGAGGCACGGGTAGGCCTGGCGACGCGTGCCTGGCGAGGCCAGGCGCGTCTGCCACGCGGCGCCATCGAGGCCCCAATCGTTCAGGCCACGCCCACCCGATTCGCTGAGCGTGAAGACCGGGCCAGCGGCGCTGGTGCCGGCGCACAGCCAGCCTTGGCCTTGCAGGTGCTCGAGCAACGCGACGCCCGCGCGGCCGGCCAGGTGGCCGTAGCAGCAGCGTGCCTCACGCAACCGCGCGCGCCCGGGCCGGGCCCAGGTGGACTCGTGGCTGCCGCGTTCGGCCACCAGTGCCAGCGCCTCCAGCGCGTGCGCCACTTCGGCGTCGGCCAGGCGGTAGTAGCGGTGGCGGCCGCGCGGCTCGCAAGCCACCAGGCCCGCATCCAGCAGCTTGGCCAGGTGGGCGCTGGCGGTGGCGGCACTGACCGACGCGCAGGCGGCCAGCTCGCCGGCGCTGGCCAGCTCGCCGCCGAGCAGGTAGCTCAGCATGCGGGCGCGCGTTGCGTCGGCCATCAGCGCGGCAACGCGCACCAGGCGGGGTTCGTGGGCAGCGGTCTTCACGAGCGTCAGAGCAGGGCAGCGTTCGAATCGATTGGCGCTTCTTCGCGCTCGATCAGACTGTAGTCGCGCAGCACTTGCGCCACGCGGATGCGGTAGCTGGCGAACACCGCCTCGCGGCCTTCGCGCTGGCCGTCGCGATGCGTCGACTGGTTGCGCCAGCGTTTGACGGCCTCTTCATCGCGCCAGGTCGACAGCGACAAGAAAGTGCCCGGCCGGCTGAGGCTTTCGAAGCGCTCGACCGAGATGAAGCCGTCGATCTTCTGCAGCTCGGTCACCAGCTCGGCGGCGATCTCGAAATAGCGCTGGCCCTGGCCCGGTTTCGGGGTCACTTCAAAGATCACGGTCAGCATCAAACGGTCTCCAGCGTCGGGGTTTGCAGAAAGGTCGAGTCGACCACGCGGGTGAAGGTGCGCCATTCCTGCAGGATGAAGCGCTGCTTCTGCGCGAACTCGAAATTGGCGCGGCCCTCGGCATCTTCGCGCAGGCGCTGGCGATAGGCCTCGTAGGCGGCCAGGCTGGGGAAGGCGATCAGGCCCCAGGCTTCGTCGTTGGTGCCCTCGTGCGGCATGAAGTAGCCCAGCAGGTGGCCGCCGCAACGCGGGATCACGCGGGCCCAGGTCTCGGCGTAGCGCTCGAAGGCTTCGCGCTGGAAGGGGTCGAGGCGGTAGCGGATGAAGCAGGTCAAGGTCATGGTGTCGTTGATTCGTGGGCTGGAATGGCTGCAGTGTCGGCCGCCAGCGCCCTCCGATGTTTCGATGGTGGACGAAACGTCGACGAGGCGGCCTGATCGGCGTAATGTCCAGACGGCCAGCGACGACCAAGCGTGACAGCGGCCGCCGCTGCTGCCTCTTTGGTTGTCGAAAGGAGTCGTCATGACCGCGTTCAACATCGTCCGTTTCCGCGTCAAGCCGGGCCGGGAAGAGTCCTTCCTCGAGGCGCACCGCAAGGCCGACCCGACCTTCAAGGGCTTCTTGCGCGGCTCGATGGTCAAGACCGGCGACCGCACCTTCTGCCTGGTCGGCGAATGGGCATCGTTCGACGACCTTGCCGCCGCCCGGCCGAAGATGATCGGCCTGCTCGACAGCTTCCGTGCCGATCTCGAGGACCTGGGCAACGGCCTGGGTGTGACCGACCCGGTGTCCGGCGAAGTCGTGCTGGACCTGAAGCCCTAAACCGACAGCGCGGATGCGGTGCGCAACCGCATCCGCAGCCCCACCGGCGACATCGTCAGCGCCAGGCGCTCGCGCACCGGCGAGCCGTCCTCCGTGTCGACCGACTCGATGCGGAACGATGCCATCAGCATCGAGACCACCATCTTCATCTCGGCCAGTGCCAGGTAGCGCCCCGGGCAGATGCGCGGGCCGGCGCCGAACGGCATCGCGACCCGCTTGGCCGAACTGGCGGCCTGACCGGCCGGTCCGTTGGCCAGCCAGCGCTCGGGCATGAAGCGGTCGGCATCGACGAAGTGCGTGTGGCTGACCGCAGCCGGCCGCATCAGGCACATCACGAGGCTGTTCGCCGGCACCTCGATGCCGGCCACCACCGTGTCGCGCACGGCCTGCTGAATGTTCAAGGGTGCGACCGGCTTCAGGCGCATCGTCTCGTGCGCGCAGGCCTCGACATAGTCCAGCCGCTGCAACTGCTCGGGCAACGTCACCTGGCCCGCTTGGCCGACGATGGCGCGGGCCTCGGCTGCCGCGCGCATGGCGGCGCCGGGGTGGCCGTGCAGCAGCCAGATCATCCAGGCGAGCGTGTTGGCGGTGGTGTCTTCGCCGGCCAGCAGCATCGTCAGCACGTTGCCCGACACGTCCTCGTCGGTCACCGTGCTGCCTTCGCGATCACGCGCGGCGAGCATCGCCTCGATCAGGTTGCGCGGGTTCGCGCGCAGGGCCGGGTCGGCGTTCAGGCGTGCCCGCGCTGCGGCGATGAAGCCCTGCACCGCATCGGCCAACGCCACCAGGTGGTGATCGAGCCGGCGATCGGCCGGCAGCTTGAACCAGTCCCAGTAGCGCACCGGTGCCATCAGGCGCTTGAACAGCGCCGGAAGCACCTTGTCCAGGTGCTGCTGGATCACTTCGTCGTCCGACTCGATGGTGTTGATGTCGGCGCCGAAGGCCAGGCCGGCGGTCACGTCGACCGTGTAGCGCATCAGGTCGGCCTGCAGGTCGATCGGCTCGCCGCGCTGCGCGGCACGCTGCCAGCGCTGGGCAAAACGCTGCGTCACCTTCACCAGCGTCGGGAAGAAGGTCTTGATGTGGGTCGGGTCGAGGCCGGCCAGCACCATCGGGCGCTGGCGCCGCCAGGCTTCGCCGTTGGCGCTGAACAGGCCGTGAAAGCCGAACTCGCGCGCAGTCTGGCTCAGCCGCTCGGTGCGCTTGAAACCGTCGGGCCGGTCGCGCAGCACCGCGGCCACCACCTCGGGGTTGGACAGCACCAGGAAGCGCCGCCGGCCGATGCGCATGCGGTAGGCCTCGCCGTACTGCTGGGCCCAGGCTTCGGCCTGCTGGTGCAGGCGGTCGTGGTCGAACTGCCAGGCGTTGCCCAGCAGCGGCAGCCCGGTCGGGCCGGGCAGGTCGGCGATGCGGCGGGTGACGGCCGCCGCGGTGCTCGTCGCGGCAGGGGCCATCGGTGGGGACTGCGTCAGCGGGGTCGGTGACATGGGCGCTCCCAGCAGGTACGGCCGACAGAGGGTCGGCCCTGAAACACTACGCCCATCAATTCGCCAATGCATCCCCCATCCGGGGGAGACGTGTGCCGCTGCCGTGCCCGGGTGGGCTCAGCGCGGCGCGGTGTCTTCGAGCACCGAAAAGCGCACCGCAAAGATGTCGCGCCGGCGCAGCGTGCCGTCGCCGGCTTTGTCGATCACCAGCAGCTGCTGGTGGTCCGCCGGGCCGGCCGGCAGCACCAGCCGGCCGCCGGGCGCGAGCTGGTCGAGCAGGGCGGGCGGCACCTCTTCGGGTGCGGCGCTGACGATGATCTTGTCGAACGGCGCGTGCTCGGACCAGCCCTGGTGGCCGTTGGCCACCCGCAGCGTCACATTGGTGCAATCGAGCTGGCGCAGGCGTTGGCGCGCGCTCAGCGCGAGCGCTTCGATCAGCTCGACGCTGTAGACATGGCGGGCCAGGCGCGACAGGATGGCCGTCTGGTAGCCCAGGCCGGTGCCGATGTCGAGCAGCTTGTCGTCCGGCTGCGGATCGAGCAGGTCGGTCATCACGGCGACGATGAAGGGCTGCGAGATCGTCTTGCCGCAGCCGATCGGCAAGGGCGAGTCGGCGTAGGCATAGGGCTGCATGTCCTGCGGCACGAAGGCGTGGCGCGGCACATCGGCCAGCGCTTCCAGCACGCGCCGGTTCAAGGCCGCCTTGCCCAGGCGGCCGCAGTTGAAGATCACCAGCGCGGTGATCTCGGCCAGCATGCGCTCACGCGCCTGCACGTAGTCTTCGTCTTCGTGGGCCATGCGCCCTCCACGAGCCGGTGGCCGATGCGAAATGCTACGCCGACCGGTCGCGCTTCACCAGAGGCCAGACGCTGCCGCGGCCTCAGAGCCTCAGGCTCTCAGACCAGCGTCTGTTTCAGCAACAGCTTCAGCTGCTTGCGGCCGGCGGCATTGCTGCCGCGCCAGGCTTTCAGCGCCAGCTCGAGGAACTGCTCTTCCGTGGGCGACAGCCCCGGCGACGCATGCTCCTCGTCGAGCCAGCCGTTGGCCTGGCCACAGGCCGCTTCGATCTGCCGCGCCAGCTTGTCGCCGATCGGGCGGCTGCTCTTGATCTGGCTCCACATGCTGGGGCTGACCTGCAAGGCCTGCGCGAAAGCCTGCTCCAGCCCCTTGGGCGGCTCGCCAGCACGCATGCGCGCTTCGGCGAATTGCTGAAACAGCTGCAAGGCGTTGTGGCGACGGGTCAGCGTGAGGTTGGGTTCGGTCAAGGTGTTGCAGGCAGGCGACGACACAAGGGCTGCGGATTGTCGCATCGGCTTGACGCTTCAGTGAAGACTCTTTACAGTCCGCGCGTCGCTTCAAAAGCCTTTCCCGAGACCATCGTGAAGACCCGCGCCAAGAACCACTGCCAGCCTCTGTTGCCGCTCTTCGGCAGCCGCATGGCCATGCGTGGTGCGGCGGCTCAGCGCAACGCGCTGGGCCATGAGAAGCCAGCCCATCCGGGCGAGGGAGCTGCCTAAGCCGGCACCCTCAGCCACTCGAATTTTTTCGAGGCCCGGATCCCACCAGGATCCGGGCCTTTTGTTTTTCCGCCTTCCCATGGCGGGTGTGCTTTGGCACAACGACTGCGGCCGCGCCTTGTCGAACGTCGCCGCAGCCAGCATGTGCGCCACCGGGACGCCGGTGTCGTGCAGCGGACGCGCCTCACCCAGCAGCGTTCGCGCCTGAGCACAACCGCGATGGGAAGGATCAGTACGAAGCCGTGACCGCGTTGAGCGCAGGTTATGGCGCAAATCGGCCGCAACGATTGGGCGGCGCCGGAACCCGTCACCGGATGGAACACAGGGCTCATGTGAGCCTTTGGAGGGAGACAAGAATGAAGAACGAACAACTGCCCAAGATCGAGGTCCAGATCAAGCAGCCGCCGGTGCTGTTCAGCAAGACTCAAGGGCTGATCGAGCAACTGTCGCAACGCCTTGGTGGCCCGGTCGTGGCGTACTGGAACGGTGCGCGCGGCTCGGTCTGCCACAGCGACGTGGTCGCGCTGTACCACGTGCTGTCGCGCCTGGGCGAGCACGAGACGATCTACCTGTTCCTCAAGTCCGACGGCGGCAGCGGCCAGGTGTCGCTGCGGCTGGTCAACCTGCTGCGCCAGCATTGCCGCCGCCTGGTGGCGCTGGTGCCGCTGGAGTGCGCCTCGGCCGCGACGATGATCGCGCTCGGCGCCGACGGCATCCTGATGGGCGCGACGGCCCAGTGTCCTATCCCARGAATACACCGCATTGAGATTCGACCAGATGGTGATGATGGTGCGGCCGGACGGCTGGGCAGATACCCAGCGTATCTGCCCTGCTGGCCGGGCGCGCGAGCGCGCCATCTGGTCGAACCCTTCGGGCGGGCCGAAATGGGGCGCTCGCAGCGCCGCCAAGCCAGGCTGATACCGTCAGGTATCAACCTGGCTCGTCGTCTCGCGATCATCCCCATTGCGGCCCGTCCAATGCGGCGTATTCCTGGGATAGGACACTAGACCGCGGTCGACACCTCGCTGAACCACGCACTCTCGCCGCTGGACCGCGACAACGATCGTGTCAGCGTCAGCCTGAACGAGCTGCAGCGCGTGATCCGCCTGTGGCGCGAGCAGCAGGCGCAGGGCGACGTGGCGGCCGAGAACGCCTACAAGGCGCTGTTCCAGTATGTGCACCCGCTGGTGATCGGCGCGGTCGACCGTGCGGAGTCACTGTCGATCATGCTGTGCCGAGAGCTGCTGGCGTATCACATTGCCGACGCGGCCAAGGCCGAGGCGATCGCCAGCGCACTGAACGGCAAGTACCCGTCGCACAGCTACCCGATCCTGCTCGACGAGGCGGTCAAGATCGGCCTGCAGGCCGAGCGCATGCCGGCCGATGTCAACGCGCTGCTGGTGCAGCTGAACGCCTGCTACAGCGAGATGGGCCAGAAGGCGACGACCGACTTCGACGAGGTGCGTGCGCACAGCAACGAGATCGCCAACATCTGGGAGTCGCAGGGCGCGCAGGTCTACTACCAGCAGGACAAGGACTGGTTCTACCGCTCCGAAGAACGCCGCTGGATCACGCTGAACGACAACAGTGGCTGGCGCCGCATCGAGCGTGTCGGCAACCGCATCAAGCGCGGTGCGCTGCACGTGGCTTGATGCGCTTCACCCGGCCCGCTTGGTGAAGTGCATCTCCGCCAGCTTGACCAGCCGGCCGGACTGCATGGCCACCTGGTAGAAGGTCAGCGTGCGCAGGCTGTCGGACTCGTACGCTTCGGTCATGCGGTAGTTGACGGAATGGCCGGCGCCGTCCGGCTGCAGCGCGGTCCAGTACATCGTGCGGGTCTCGGCGTTCCAGTGGCCGAAGTCGGTGCGCACCGCGCCGTCGTTGGTGTCGACCCAGGTGTCGACATACTGTTTCGCCACCGGGTCCCAGCCCCAGACACCGTGCCCCTGGAACGCTGGCTTGGCTGACGCGCCGGCCGGCCCATGCACGACCAGGTCGTTGGTCACCCAATGGCCGTTGCTCAGCAGCACGTTGGTCTGCACGCCGCGGGCGCCGCCTTCCGCCTTGCCGGTGGTCGTGTCGAAAAACTGGATCTCGGCGTCCCACACGCCCGCCTGCATCTCGACCGGCCGGTACGGGCTCGGCTCGGGGGCGTCGGCGGCCAGGGTGGTGGTGGCGACGGCACACATCAGTGCGGCAAGGGCAATCAGGCGCATGGGGAGTCTCCGTGGGGTTGAAAGCCCGCCACGCTAGGCGAGGCACCGGCTTGGCCGAAGCGCCATGCGACGAGACGCGACAGGGGCGCACCGAAACCGGCTCTGTGGCGCTGAAGCCGGGCGTACCATCGCAGCCGTGGCCGGTGTTTCCATACCGGCCGTTGATGACGCGAAGGGAGATCGCATGCAGCGATGGACACCCCGGG
>NZ_JBFUGE010000092.1:0-16654 GCF_056403075.1 Ideonella sp. P3_A4
ACAGGAAGTTGCTGGTCAGCGTGCGCGACCGGCTGCACCTGGCCGAGGTGCTGCGGACGCTCAAGCGAACGCCGGCGGTTCTGAGGGTGCAGCGCGTCCGGCCTTGACGCCGGCAGCAGCACCGGCGTCCAAGACGCAATCGTCTACTGGAAGGCGATCGGGGTCAGGACTGTTCCACCTTCGACACCGGTGATCGCATTGTTCTGATACGTCAGCACCTTGGCCGGCGCCGGTGCCGAGATGTTGACCGGGCTGCCCAGAACCGTCGACCGGTTCAAGCTGAAGACAGCATTCACGCCGACGCCCTGGATGCCGTAGCTCATGTTCTTTTCGATGATCGTGTCCTGGATCGGAATCGGGCTGATTGTCGTAGCTTCGGACCGGATCCCGCTGTTGTTGCCGATGATCGAAGTGTTCGAGATGAACACGCGCGAAGGCACTGTCGAGACCACGTTGATGCCAACCCCCGGGCTGCCACGGAAGTTCTGGATAGTGCAGTTCTGAACATACACGTCGCCGCCCAGCACGCGGATACCCGAAAAGCCGGTCCCGGCACCCTCAATCTGCAAGCCGCGCAGGTAGATTTGGCTGCCGGTAGGTGCGTTTACGACGATGCCGTTCGTGAACGAGGCCAGTACCCCGGCTGTACCAACGCCGTCCGTCTGGATAGTGATGGCCTTGGTGATGGTGACCGCGCCGAAGGCACCGGGGTCTAGCGTGTTGATCACCCCGCCTGCAGCGGTCTTGGAAATCGCACCAGCAAATGTCTTGCATGGTGCCGTTCTACTACACGGGTTTACGTCGTCGCCGACACCCGACACCCAGGTTCGCGTAGCCTGGGCATGGGCAGCCCCAGCCACGAGCATGAGGCCACACATCCACGACAGGATGCGCGCGAGGTTTCCAAGCTGCATGAGGGCTCCCGCAATGAAGTTAAGAAGCCGAGCTTACCGAACATCCGGCGGCATGACGGGCTACACCACACGCCGGTCGTGGAACTATTGCTACGCGGAAGGCGATGAGTTAGCCAGCTTCGGGAGCCGGGTACCGCACTTCGATCACTTCCAGCGTCTCGACCCCACCCGGCGTCATCAACGACACCTCGTCGCCTTCGCGCGCTTTCAGCAGCGCACGGGCGATCGGCGCAACCCAGCTGACCTCGCCGTGCAGGTGGTCAACCTCGTCAATGCCCTTGATCGTGATCGTGCGCTCTTCGCCTTTCGCGTTGGCATAGGTCACCGTGGCGCCGAAGAAGATCTGGTCGCTGCCGTGGTGCAGCGAAGGGTCGGCCACCTCGGCGATGTCCAGCCGCTTGGTCAAGAAGCGGATGCGGCGGTCAATCTCGCGCAAGCGCTTCTTGCCGTAGATGTAGTCGCCGTTTTCCGACCGGTCACCGTTCGACGCCGCCCAGTGCACCACCTCGACGATCTTCGGCCGCTCTTCGTCGATCAGCTGCAGAAATTCGGCACGCAAGCGAGCGTAGCCGGCTGGCGTGATGTAGTTCTTGCCGCCAGCGGGCAGCGGGGGCAATGCCGGGCCGTCGTCGTCATCGTCGGCGGCGTCGGGTTCTTTGGTGAAGGCTTTGTTCATGGCGTGGTTCGGCTGCGATTTTCGCAGGCGTTCACACCCGACACAGCGCGAGGGTTCAGCCGTGCCGGTGCCGCTGCTGCGCCACCCGCTGCAGCAACTCGATCAACAGCGCCTTTTCGGCTGGAGACAGCATCTTCAGTGCATCGTTCTCCATGGTTTGCGCGATCTTGCGCGCACGCGTCACCAGCGCTTGGCCGATGGGCGTCAGGCGGATCAGCTGAGCCCGCCGGTCGCGCTCGCTGCGTTCACGCCGGATCCAGCCTTGCTCGACCATGCGGTCCAGCGTCACCGCCAAGTTCGGCGGCGAGACGTCCAGCGCCTGGCCCAGCTGTTTCTGGTTGACCTCGGCGTTGGTGTCCACCAGCACCAGCACCGAAAACTCGACTGCCTTCAGTTTCAGCGGGCCGAGGTGCCGGCTGAAACTTTTCTTCAGCTCGATCGAGGCACGCGACGCGGCGTAGCCCACCAGGTGCATCAACCCGCTCTGGTCGAGCACGGCATCGCGGCTGGCCACGACAACTTCGTCGGCAGACACTGTCGACACGGTCTTCGTTGCCATCAAGCCTTCTTCGCCCCGAGGTAGGTCTCGATCACGCGCGGGTCGACGGCCAGCTCGTTCGCCGGCCCTTCGAGCGCGATCGAGCCTGTCTCCAGCACATAGCCGTGATCGGCCACTTCCAATGCAGCGCGCGCGTTCTGCTCGATCAGCAGGATGCTGACGCCAGTGGCCCGCAGCGCCGTGATGGTGCGAAAGATCTCCTTCACCACCAGCGGCGCCAGGCCCAGGCTGGGCTCGTCGAGCATCAGCACCTTGGGCCGGCTCATCAGCGCCCGCCCCACCGCCAACATCTGCCGCTCACCGCCGGACAAGGTGCCCGCCAGCTGCGTGCGCCGCTCCTTCAGACGTGGGAACAACGTGTAGACCTCGTCCAGCGTCGAGCGCCAGTTGGCCACGCGTTGCTTCATCGGCCGAAAACCACCCAACACCAGGTTGTCTTCGACCGGCATGGTGCCGAACAACTCGCGCTTTTCGGGCACCAGCGCGATGCCGGCCATCACGCGCTCTTCCAGCGTCGCATGCGACACGTCGACACCGTCGAACACGATGCGGCCACGCGACGGCAGCACGCCCATCAACGCGTTCAGCGTGGTCGACTTGCCGGCGCCGTTGGGGCCGATCACCGTGACCACCGCACCGCGCGGCAGCGTCAGGTTCAGGCCCGACAAGACCTCGGCCTTGCCGTAACCGGCATGCAGGTCACTCACTTGAAGAATGGGGGCGCTCATCTCAATGCTCCGTCCCCAGATACGCGGCGCGCACCACCGGGCTGGCCTGCACCTCGGCCGGTGTGCCGGCGATCAGCTTGGTGCCGAACTCCATCACGACGATGTGGTCGACCAAGCCCATCACGAAGTCCATGTCGTGCTCGACCAGCAGAATCGACAGGCCTTCGGCCTTCAGCTGGCGCAGCACCTCGGCCAGCGCCTGCTTTTCTTTCAGCCGCAGGCCGGCGGCAGGCTCGTCCAGCAGCAGCAGCGACGGGTCGGTGCACAGCGCACGGGCGATCTCCATCAGCCGTTGCGGGCCGAGCGCCAGGTTGCCGGCCAGCTCGTGCATCTGGCCCGCCATGCCGATGCGCGCCAGCTGCGCCTCGGCCTCGGCGAACAGGCGCCGCTCCTCGTCGCGGTCCAGCCGCAGCATGGCCTTGGCGACACCGGCCGAGGTGCGCAGGTAGCCGCCGAGCGCAACGTTCTCCAGCACCGTCATCTCAGGAATCATCTTCACGTGCTGGAAGGTGCGGCTCATGCCCAGCCGGGCGATCGCGCGCGACGGCAGTCCCGCCACATCTCGGCCCCGAAACACCACCTCGCCACCGGTCAGCGACAGCACGCCCGACACCAGGTTGAAGGTGGTCGACTTGCCGGCACCGTTGGGCCCGATCAAGCCCATGATGTTGCCGGCATGGATCGTGAAGCTGACGTCGTTGACGGCCACCAGACCGCCGAATTGCTTGCGCACCGCCTTCACGTCCAGCAGCAGCTCGCCGGGCTTGGGCTTGTCGCGCGTCGGCAATGGCGCAGCGCCTTGCCAATCTTTCACGCGCTGCGGCGCCGGCAGCCAGCGCTGCACAAACGTCCACAGACCATCCGGCGCGTACTTCAGCACCAGGATCAGCACCAGGCCGAAGACGATGATCTCGAAGTTGCCGCTGGTGCCGATCAGCTTGGGCAGCAACACCTGCAACTCGTCTTCAACCAGCTTGACGACCGCCGCACCGGTGAACGCGCCCCAGACATGGCCAACCCCGCCCAGCACGGCCATGAACAGGAACTCGATGCCCTTGGTCAGCCCGAACGGCGACGGGTTCACTGTGCGCTGAAAGTGCGCGAACAGCCAACCGGATACCGACGCCAGCATCGCGGCCAGCACGAACGCGGTCAGCTTGTGGCGAAAGGTCGAGATGCCCATCGCCTCGGCCATCGTCGAGCCGCTCTTCAGCGCGCGGATCGCCCGGCCGCTGCGTGAATCGAGCAGGTGCGTCACCCCAACCGCCGAAGCCAACGCGATGACCCAGATCAGCCCGTAGATCGCCCGCCCGCTGGCCAGGCTCTGGCCGAACAGCGTGAGCGCCGGCACGCCGAGGATGCCGTCGTACTTGCCGAGGAACTCCATGTTCGACATCGTGTAGTACAGCGCCAGGCCCCAGCAGATGGTCGCCAGCGGCAGGTAGTGGCCGGACATGCGCAGCGTCAGCGCCCCCAGCACCAGCGCCACCAGCACGGCGAGCCCGAGACCGACGAACAGCGCGATCCACGGCGAGACGGCCAGGCTCACCGACAGGTAGGCCGAGGTGTAGGCGCCGACGCCAACAAACGCGGCCTGGCCGAACGAGGTGAGCCCCGCCACACCGGTCAACAGCACCAGGCCCAATGAGACGATCGCGTACAGCCCGATGTAGTTGAGCTGGGTGATCCAGAACTCGGGCACCGGCAACAGCGGCACCGCGAGCATCGCCACCGCGAACAGGGGCAGCCAGAACTTGCGAGGCAGCATGTTCAATGCTCCTCCGCGTGCGGGTCGCGCATAGACCGCCACAGCAACACCGGCAGGATGGCGGAGAAGACGATCACTTCCTTAAACGAGCTGGCCCAGAACGAGCCGAAGCTTTCGAGCAAGCCGACGCCCAAGGCGCCGACCAGCGCCAGCGGGTAGCTCGCGAGACCGGCAAACACCGCGGCCACGAAGCCCTTCAGGCCGATGAGGAAGCCCGAGTCGTAGAACACCGTCGTCGTCGGCCCGATCAGCAGGCCCGACAGCGCGCCAATAAAAGCCGCCATCGTGAACGACAGCCGGCCGGCGCTGGTCGAAGAAATGCCCATCAACCGCGCGCCGAGGCGGTTCACCGCGGTGGCGCGCAAGGCCTTGCCCCACAGGGTGCGCTCGAAGAACAACCACAGCATCGTGATCAGTGCGATCGACACCGCGAAGACGATCAACGTCTGGCCCGACAAGGTCAGCGGCCCGGCCGAGAAGCGCTCGTCCCAGAAGCTCGGGTTGCGGTAACCCTCGGCGCCGAAGAAGTACAGCCCCAGCCCTGTGAGCGCGAAGTGCACGCCAACCGAGACGATCAACAGCACCAGCACGCTCGCATCCGCCAGCGACTGGTAGGCCAGCCGGTAGATCAGCCCGCCGAAGGGAGTCACCAGCGCGAGCGTCAGCGCGGCTTGCGCGAGCAGCGGCCACTGCTGCGGCGCAGCCCAGATCGCCAGCAACGAGATCGCCACCGGGTAGGCCAGAGCACCGAGCACGGCCTTGGCCACCCGCGCCGGTGGGTGCTTGGCCTTCAGCCCCTCACCCGCCTCGGCCACCGCCGCAAGACCAGCGAGCACCAGCAGGAACCAGACCGTACCTGGCACCTGGCCCAGTTGCAGCGTGGCCAGCGTCAACGCACCGAAGGCGACGAACTCACCTTGCGGGATGAAGATGACGCGCGTGACCGCAAACAGCAGCACCGTGGCCAGGGCCAGCAGGGCATAGACGGCGCCGTTGGTAACGCCGTCGAGCGCGAGGATGCTCGCAATCGTGAAGTCCATCGACTACTGCTCGATTTTCCAGTCGCCGTTGACGACCTTCAGGACCAGGCCGGTCTCGGTCGTGAAACCCCAGTGGTTGGTCTTGGTGTAGTTCAGCACGCCATGCGCGACGACCGTGCGGCCCATGTTCTCGGCCGCCGTGCGGATCGCGGCGCGGAACTCCGGCGTACCGGGCTTGCCGGCCTTCAGCGCCACCGGGATCACCTTCTCCAGCACGATGACCGCGTCGTAGCCGTGGCCGGCGAACTGATTCCGGTTACCCGCGCCGTAGGCCTTTTCGTACTTGTTGACGAAGTCTTGCGCCACCGCCTTGGACGGGTGGTCCGCCGCCAACTGCTCGGGGATCACGGCAGGGCCCGAAACGACGAAAGCACCTTCGACATCCTTGCCGCCGATGCGCATCAGGTCTCRCGTCGCGGCGGCGTGGGTCTGGTAGATCTTGCCCTTGTAGCCGCGTTCGATGATGGCCTTGTGCGGCATCGCCGCGCCGCTGCCAGAGGCCACGATCAGCATCGCGTCCGGGTTGGCGGAGACCAGCTTCAGCGCCTGCGCGGTGACGCTCGTGTCGGCCCGCGCAAAGCGTTCAGTCGCGACGACCTTCGGGCCGTTGAGCAACGAAGCCTGGTCCTGGAAGTCCTTCAGCCAGCTCTCGCCATAGGCATCGGTGTAGCCGAGGAAGCCGACCGTCTTCACGCCCTGCTTCTTCATGTGCTCGATCATCGCGTAGGCCATCACCGCGTTGCCTTGGGGCAGGCGGAACATCCAGCCATCGGTGCCGGCCGACACCACCGCGGGCGAGAACGAGAACTGCACCGTCTTCGCTTCGGCCATCACCGGCGCCATCGCGATCGCCACCGGCGTTGCCGCCGAGCCCATCACGATGTCGGCCTTGTCTTCGGTGACGAAGCGGCGCGCGTTGTTGACGCCCTTGGTCGGGTCGGTCGCATCGTCCAGCACGATCACGTTGAGCTTTTCGCCGGCAATGCTGGTCGGCCAGAGCTTGATGTAGTTGGCCACCGGGATGCCCAGCCCCGACGCCGGCCCGGTCAGCGGCAGGCTGATGCCGATCGTGATGTCGGCCCTGGCCGACGCGCCGGCCAGCGCCAGCATCGATACCAGCGCCAGTTTCAAGAAGCCGTGTGTGCGTGCTTGCATGTTGTCTCCTGCAGTCGTCAGGGTGGTGAAACCATAACAGCGCCCTTGGGTGGCTCACGCTGGCGTGAACCCGCAGGGCCTTTCGAATGTCTTCAACGCGGTGCCATGCGCAAGGCCCCGTCGAGCCTGATCACTTCGCCGTTCAGATGCCCGTTGGTCACGATGTGCGCCGCCAGCGCCGCAAACTCTTCGGGCTGGCCCAACCTCTTCGGGAACGGGATGCTCGCGGCCAGCGAGGCCTGCACCTCTTCGGGCAACTGCTTCATCAAGGGCGTGGCGAACAAGCCCGGTGCGATGGTGCAGACGCGCACGCCCCACTGCGCCAGGTCGCGTGCCAGCGGCAGCGTCATGCCGACGATGCCGCCCTTGGAGGCCGAATACGCTTCTTGCCCGACCTGGCCATCGAAGGCCGCCACCGACGCGGTGTTGACGATCACGCCGCGCTCGCCGTCTGTCAAGGCGTCGAGCTTGGCGATGCGAGCCGCCGCGAGGCGAATGACGTTGTAGGTGCCGATCAGGTTGATGCGCACGACCCGCTCGAAATCTTCCAGCGGCGCCGGCGAGCCGTCTTTCTGCACCACGCGCTTGGCGGTGCCGATGCCGGCGATGTTCATCACGATGCGCGCCGGGCCGTGCGCGGCTTCGGCGGCGTCCAGCGCTGCGATCACCGACGCCGTGTCGGTGATGTCGCAGCGGCAGGCCAGGCCGCCCACATCGGCCGCGACACGTGCGGCGCCTTCGCCGTTCACATCCAACACCGCCACCTTCGCGCCCAGCCGGGCCAGCTCGCGCACCACGGCTTCACCCAGGCCTGAGCCGCCACCGGTCACCAGCGCCGCCTGCCCTTCGATCTTCATGACACCGCCTCTTTGTTCGGAACGATCACCGGCAAGCCGGCACCCTCGTACAGCGCATCGACCAGCGCCGCGCGATGCGCCAGCACCGCACGTTGGTTGATCGAGCCTTTGTCGGTCACTTCGCCGTGGTCGATCGACGGCGACTCGCTCAGCACATGCAGGCGTGCGGGGCGGCTGGCGCTGCCGGTGCCTTCGCGCCACAGCCTGTCGGCCAGGGCCTGGAAGAAGGTGACCACGACCGGGTGCTGCAGCACCTCGCGCAGCGGCGTGGCCTCCGGCAGGCCCGCCAGCTTGCGGCACTCGTCCGCGCGCGGGAACATCAGCAGGCCCAGCTCATCGCGGTTCAGACCGGTGGCCACGGCATCCTGCACGCAAGGGTAGCCAGCAGCGATGACCTTGGCCCGCAGCGGGCCGACGCTGACGAAGGTGCCTGTCGAGAGCTTGAAGTCTTCGGCCGTGCGCCCATCGAACAGCAGGCCACGACTCAGCTGCGTGGGGTCGATGAGCTTGACCGCATCACCGGTGCGGTAGAAGCCCTCTTCGTCGAAGGCCTCTTCGGTCTGCTCCGGCGCACGCCAGTAGCCTGGCATCACGTTCGGGCCGCGGAAGCGGATCTCCGTTTTGCCAGCCGTCGCAGGCACCAGCTTGACCTCGACGCCGGGCACCGGCAGCCCGATGTGGCCGGCGCGCACATCCGTGCCGACCGCGAAGGTGCACGACGGCGCGGTCTCGGTCATGCCCAGACCGGTGATGATGCGCACACGCTCACCCACCGCGGCTTCGGCATGCGCGTCCAGCTTGTCCCACACCGCCTGGCTCAAGGCCGCGCCGGCGAACATGAAGGCCTTGCAGCGCTTGAAAAGGCTATCGCGCAGCACAGGGTCGCTGTCCATCGCGCTGGCAATCTCTTCGAAGCCTTTGGGCACGTTGAAGTACACCGTCGGCGAGATTTCGCGCAGGTTGCGCAGCGTCTCGGCAATGCCCTTGGGGGTCGGCTTGCCTTCGTCGATGTACAGCGTGCCACCGTTGTAAAGCACGATGCCGACGTTGTGGTTACCGCCAAAGGTGTGGTTCCACGGCAGCCAGTCGACCAGCACCGGGCCGCCGTCTTCATCCTGTTCGGCCAGGAAGCCCATGCACTGGCGAATCATCTGCAGGTTGGCGCAGATCATCCGGTGCGTGTTGATCACGCCCTTGGGCTGCTTGGTCGAGCCCGAGGTGAAGAGGAACTTGGCGATCGTGTCCGACTCGACCTTCGCGTGCGCAGCGCGAACACTCCCGCCCGGCGGCGTGGCCAGCAAGGTGTCGAAGGCGATGACCTCGCGCCCCTCGATCGTGCCCTCACCCAGCACCAGCGCGACATCGGCCGGTACGGTCGCCAGGATCGCCTTCTCGTAAGCGGGCGACGCGGCGAACACCAGGCCTGGCGTGGTCGTGGCCAGGATCTGGCGCAGCTTGCCAAAGTCCTGCGAGACCAGCGAGTAGGCGGGCGAGATCGGCACGTAGGGCACGCCGGCCCACATCGCGCCGAGCGCCAGCGTCAGGTGCTCGATGTCGTTGTCCGACAGGATGGCGACCGGCCGCTCAGCCGACAAGCCCAGGTTAACCAGCGCCTGCCCCACCGCCTGCACCCGCTGCAGCATCTGCGCGTAGCTGATGCGGCGCCAGTCTCCACCGCGGCTGCGGTCGCGCTTGGCCACCAACGTGCGATCGGGCGCTTCAGCGGCCCATTGCTCCAGGCGGTCAGTCAGACGCTCAGGGTAGGCCTGCAGCGCCTCGGTCGAGCGCAGGATCTGCGTGCCGTCGGCCCGCTGTTCGAGCGTGGCCTCGACGCAGCCGCCCACGCTGGCCGCGCGGTACTTCGGGCGCCCGGTCGGCAGGCTCATGGCTTGACCACCTTGCCGGCCCGGCCTTCGAGGAAGGCCCGCAGGCGCTCTTTCGCATCCGGCGTGCTCTCGGCCACCGCGGCCATCAAGGCCTCGGTGAACAAGCCCTGCTCCTGCGACTGGTCGGCAATGCGGGGCAGCGCGTGCATCACGGCGAAGTTGGACATCGGCGCATTGCCGGCGATGCGGCGCGCCATCTCCATCGCCTTGGCGAAGCCTTCACCATCAGCGACGGCGTACTGCGCCAGGCCGGCCTGCACACCTTCGTCGCGACCGTAGACGCGGCCGGTCAGCATCATGTCGGTCATGCGAGCGACACCCATCAGGCGCGGAATGCGCGCTGAGCCACCACCGCCCACGAACAGGCCCCGCTGCCCCTCGGGCAGGCCGAAGTAGGCGGACGCTTCGGCCACGCGCACATGGCAGGCCGAGGCCAGCTCCAGACCGCCGCCGACCACCGCGCCATGCAGCACCACGATCACCGGCACGCGGCCGAACTGGATCTGGTCGAACGCTGCATGCCACATGCGCGAGTGCAGCAGGCCTTCGCCCACGTCGCGCTCCATCAGCTCGGCCAGATCGAGCCCGGCGCAGAAGTGTTCACCCTCGCCGGTGACCACCACGGCGCGGGTCGCCTCGGGCAGGTTGACGAACGCCGTGTGCAGCTGGCCGATCAGCGCATCGCTCAAGGCATTGCGCTTGGCGGGCCGGTTCAGCCGCAGGTGGGTGACCGGGCCGGCGTGCTCGATGCGCAGCAGGTCGAGCTGGGCCAACAGGCCGCTGGCCGGCTCGAAATCGGGACGCTGAAGGTCGCTCATGGCCGCTCCAAAATATTTATGCGATTTAACTAAATTGCCCCAAGCGACGCCACTTGGTATTAACCCTCATCTTGCAATGCAGCATGAAGTCTCGTCCTGAGGGTCGCTTGCGCCCCATCGATTTATTTATGAGAATTAAATATCTTCCGGCCGGAGGCCCGCTGCAATGAACACCGCCGAACTGATCGCCATCGACACCCACACGCACCTCGAGGTGTCGTGCCGCAACCCCTTCGACAACTACGGCGAGGAGTACGACCGCGCGGCCGACAAGTACTTCCGCTCGAGCCGGCGGCCGACGATGCAGGAGACGATCGACTTCTACCGCGAGAAGAAGATCGGCTTCGTCAACTTCACGGTCGATGCCGAAACCCAGCTCGGCCGCCGCCGCATCCCGAACGAAGAGATCGCCGAGGCCGCGCTGGCCAACCCCGACGTGATGATCGCGTTCGGCAGCATCGACCCGCACAAGGGCAAGATGGGCGCCCGCGAAGCCCGCAAGCTGGTCGAAGAATTCGGGGTCAAGGGCTTCAAGTTCCACCCCACCGTGCAGGGCTTCGAGCCGGCCGACGAGATGGCCTGGCCGATCTACGAGGTCATCAACGAATACAAGCTGCCGGCCGTCTTCCACTCGGGCCATTCCGGCATCGGCAGCGGCATGCGTTGCGGCGGCGGGCTGCGCCTGCAGAACTCGCGCCCGATGCTGCTCGAAGACGTGGCGATGAAATTCCCCGACATGCAGATCGTGATCGCCCACCCGTCGTGGCCCTGGCAGGACGAAGCGCTGTCGCTGGCGATGCACAAGCCCAATGTCTGGATCGATCTTTCCGGCTGGAGCCCGAACTACTTTCCGCCCCAGCTGGTGCAGTACGCCAACACGCTGCTGAAGGACCGCATCCTGTTCGGCAGCGACTTTCCGCTGATCACGCCCGACCGCTGGCTGGCCGACTTCGAAGAGGCCGGCTTCAAGGACGCCGTCAAGCCGCTGATCCTGAAAGAGAACGCCAAGCGGCTGCTGAACCTGGCCTGAACTTCACCCCTGCGGTTCGCGGCTGCCGCGTAAGATCACCTGTGACGCGTGCGGTACAGGCGCCTCGCGCGCGCCCGCACCTTGCAGCTCACACCGCACCCTGCCACCGCCGCTGCACCCGCCGTCCCGGCGGCGGCCTCGCCCGTGCGGCGCACGGCCTGGCCCGCCTGGCTGGTGACCGGGGTCGTGCTGGCCAACCTGGCGCTGGCCGGGCTCGCGGCGGGCACGCTGGTGGCCAGCTTCAACCGCTACCAGCACGACGCCGACGTCACCACCCAGAACCTGGCGAAGCTGTTCGAGCGCAGCATCGCCACCAGCTTCGACCGGGTCGACGTGTCGCTGCGCCTGCTCGGCCGCGTCGCCTTGCCGCTGCCCGATGACGAGGCCGGCAGGCAGCAACTGCGCGCGATGCTGGATGCCCACCTCGCCGCGCAACCCGACTTGCGCAGCCTGCAGGTCTTCGATGCCAACGGCGACGCGCTGGGCGCCACCAACCTGCCCGTCGGCAAGACCACCAACGTGCGCGGCCACGAGGTCTTCGATGCCCTGAAGAACAACCCGAGCCCGCCGCTGGTGGTGTCCAAGCCGAGGCGCAACCTCGTCGGCGACCAATGGGTCATCGTGCTCGGCCGCCGGCTGGCCTCGGCTAACGGCAGCTTCGTCGGCGTCACCACGGCCACCGTGCCGCTGGACTACTTCCAGCGCCTGCTGTCCTCGGTCGACATCGGCGGCCAGGGCGCGATCGCGGTGCGCGACCTCGACTACGGCCTGGTCGCGCGTTGGCCCGATCACGAACCACTCGGCATCGCGGTGGGCGACCAGCGCATATCGGCCCAGGCGCGCGAAGCACTGGCCGCCAACCCCTCGCACGGCACCTACGCCACGCTGTCGAGCGCTACCGACCAGGTCAAGCGCTCGGTCTCATACCGCCGGGTCGAGGGCTACCCCTTCTATGTGATCGTGGGCCTGGGCAGTGACGACTTCCTCGCGGGTTGGTACGGCGAGCTACGCAAGGCAGCGATGCTGGTGTCGGTGTTCGCGCTGGTCACCATCACGCTGGCCACCTTGCTGGCGCGGCTGCTGCGGCGGCGCGAGGCCGAGATGGCCACGCTGCTGTCCCAGGCCGAGCAGGGGCGCGAGCGGTTTGCGCGCCTGTTCCGCGGCACACCGACGGCCACCATGATCATGGCCATGTCCGACAGGCGCGTGATCGACGTCAACGAAGCCTTCTGCCGCCGCTACGGCGTCACGCGCGAGCAGGTGGTGGGCCGGCCGCCGGGCGAGACGGGCATCGGGCCGATCGAGGAATACCGGCGGCCCTTCTGGCAGCAACTGGTGCAGCACGGACACGTCCACAACTTCGTCGCGCGGGTGCGCCTGGCCAGCGGCGAGATCCGCGAGAGCCTGATCAACGGCGAGCTGATCGACTACCAGGGCGAAAGCTGCGCGCTGGCCACCAGCCTGGACATCACCGAGCTGCGTCAGGCGGAACGCGCCCGCGAAGCGCAGCTGGTGGCCGAGACCGCCAACCGCGCCAAGACCGAATTCCTGTCGCGCATGAGCCATGAGCTGCGCACGCCACTGAACGCGGTGATCGGCTTCTCCGAGCTGCTGCGCGACGAGGCCAGCCAGCGCCTGTCGACGGCCGAGCTGACGCAGCTCGAGCACATCCGCCAGGCCGGCTGGTACCTGCTGACGCTGACCAACGACGTGCTCGACATCTCGCGCATCGAAGCCGGCCAGTTCCAGGTCGACCTGCGGCCGCTGGCCGTGCGGCCGGTGCTGCATGAAGCCTTGCACCTGAGCCGTTCGCTGGCGCGCAAGCACGAGGTCACGCTCGTCATCCCGGCCGAGCCACCGGCCGGCCTGGCGCTGCAGGCCGACCCGATCCGCCTGCAGCAGGTGATGCTCAACCTGGTGTCGAACGCGATCAAGTACAACCGCCCCGGCGGCACCGTCTGGCTGCAGGCCGGTGGCCCGGCCGAAGGGCTGGTGTGCATCGAGGTGATCGACGACGGCCTGGGCATGACCCCCGAGCAGTTGCAGCAGCTGTACCAGCCGTTCAACCGGCTCGGCCGCGAGCGCAGCGCCGTCGAAGGCGCCGGCATCGGGCTGGCCTTGACGCGCCAGCTCGTGCGGCTGCTGCACGGCCGGCTCGAGGTCGACAGCGAAGCCGGCCTGGGCACCCACGTGCGCCTGTGGCTGCCCGCGAGCGACGGCCCGCCGATCGATCCGCCGGCACCCAGCGCGACCCTCGTGATCGCCGATCGAGCTGACGCCGCGCCGAGCACGCCACCGGCCGGCACCGTGCTGTACGTCGAGGACAACCCGGTCAATGCGATGCTGGTCAAGCAATTGCTGGCGCGTTGGGACGACGTGCGCTTCGTGCTCGCCGAAGACGGGCACAGCGGGGTGGCCCAGGCACGTGCCTTGCTGCCGGACCTGGTTCTGCTGGACATGCAGTTGCCCGACATCAACGGTGAAGAGGTGCTGCAACAACTGCGCAGCCACCCGGCCACCCGCCACCTGCGCGTCATCGCGCTGTCGGCCAACGCGATGGCCGAGGACGTGGAACGTGCCCGTCAGTTTGGCGCGAATGACTACTGGACCAAGCCGATCAACCCGGCGCGGTTCCTGGCTGAAGTGCGCGCCTTGTTGGGGCGCGTCAGCGTCCCCTGAGCGAGGCTCAACAGAGCCTGCATCCGCCACCCGATCGGCGTACGATCAGCCCCGTCACTGGGGTGCCCAAGAACGGCATGACGGCCGGGGCACTGCAGTAGCGAAAAGCGTTCGAACCTGCAGGGGGTGATGGATGCTCGCACCGAAGTGTCATTTCGGCGCGCTGGTTGTCATCGCGGTTTGTGGTGCCACCGAGGGCTGGGCCCAACCGGTGGACCATCGGCTCGGTGAGCTCAGCCTGGAAGAGCTGAGCAACATCGAGATCACTTCTGTCTCCAAGCGTGCCGAGCGCCTGTCGTTCGCACCGTCCTCCGTCTTCGTGATCACCGGCGCCGACATCCGGCGCAGCGGGGCCACCAGCCTGGCCGAGGCCCTGCGCCTGGCGCCGAACTTGCACCGTGTTCGAGCTCGGCTACCGCGGACAGCCAACGTCCAACACCAGCTTGTCGGTCACCGCCTACCAGGCCGACTACGACCACCTGCGCACGCAACAGATCGACCCCGGCTACACCTACATCTTCTTTGCCAACGGCATGGAAGGCCGCACCAGCGGCGTCGAGCTCTGGGGCAGCTACCTGGTGCTGCCGAACTGGCGCCTGCACGCTGGCTACAACCGGCTGTGGCAAGACCTGCGGCTCAAGCCCTGGAGCAACGATGCCGGTGCGGTGGCGGTGGCCGAAGGCGCTAACCCTTCGCAGTGGTGGCAGCTGCGTTCAGCGGTCGACATCGGCGACCAGGTCGAACTCGACCTGATGCTGCGCCATGTTGGTGCGTTGGCGCAACCTCGCGTGCCGGCCTACACCGCGCTCGATCTGCGCGTGGGCTGGCAGCCTTGGCCCGCCTGGCAACTGTCGCTCGTCGGCCAGAACCTGATCGGCCACGGCCATGGCGAATTCACCGATGTGTCGACGCGCGCTCAGCTCCGGCGTGCGCTGCTCGCCAAGGCCGAGTGGCATTTCTGATGCGTCTGCCAATGAACCGCGCACCACACCCCTGCCCTCGCCGCCGACAGCGAAGCGGGCCGCCAGGAAGCGTCAAGACACCACCCTGGCGTTGGGGGATTGGCAAGCGTAGGATGTTCCGGACATCAGCAAACGGACGGCCGGCTGCAAGCCCGATGAAGTTGCCCTTGCGGTGCGCGTGCGTCCCAGAAATTCAGGGATTGAGGATGCATTCACCGCGCCGAAGATGCGCCTGGGCAGCCTTCACGTTGTGCAGCACGGTCAGCGCGCTGGCACAACCGGAGCCGCGGCTTGGCGAACTCAGCCTCGAGGACCTCGGCAACCTGCAGATCACGTCGGTGTCCAAGCGCGCAGAGCGCTTGTCCGACGCGCCGACTTCGGTCTTTGTCATCACCGCCAACGACATTCGGCGTGCAGGCGCCACCAGCCTGCCCGAAGCCCTGCGCCTGGCGCCGAACCTGCACGTAGCCCGTTCCAGTGCCAGCGAGTACGTGGTCGCGGCGCGCGGCTTTGCCGGCAACTCGGCCAACAAGATGCTGGTGCTGATCGATGGCCGATCGGTCTACACACCGCTGTACTCGGGTGTGTTCTGGGACGTGCAGGACCTGATGCTGGAAGACGTCGAGCGCATCGAGGTCATCAGCGGCCCGGGCAGCACGCTGTGGGGCACCAACGCCGTCAACGGCGTGATCAACATCATCACGCGCGATGCATCGTCGACCCAAGGCAGCCTCGCCACAGCCAGCGCGGGCACCGGCGGGTACCGCGCCAACCTGCGCCATGGGGACACCACCGACGGTGGCATGGCCTGGCGGCTGTACGCGACGCATACCAACCTGCGGAACACCGAGACCGCCGATGGCACGCGCGTCGATGACTCGGGGCACCACACGCAGATCGGCTTTCGTGCCGACGACCAGCGCGGGGCCGATCGCCTCATGGTGCGGGGTGCCGCCTACCAGGGCAGCCGCGAGCAGCCGGTCACCAACGGGCAGATCGACATGGGCCGGCTCACCGTGTCTGGTGCGCATGTGCTGGGCTCGTGGGAGCACCAGCTCGACAACGACGCCGCCTTCCAGCTGCAGGCCTATGCCGACCACACCGAACGCACGGCCGTGCCGACCTTCGGCGACATCCTGGACACGCTGGACCTGCAGTTCCAGCATTCGCCGGCGCCGATCGGCAGCCACCACCTGGTGTGGGGTGCTCAGTACCGCACCGCCTGGGACCGGGTCGACAACAGCAGCTACCTGGCCTTTCTGCCGGCCGACAAGCGGCAGACCTGGGCCAGCCTGTTTGCGCAAGACGACATCACGCTCAGCGACACCTTGCGCCTGACCTTGGGCGCACGCGCGGAGCGCAACGACTACACCGGCACCGAGTTCCTGCCCACCGCCAGGCTGGCCTGGAAATGGGCGCCACAGCAATTGTTTTGGGCCGCGGCCTCGCGCACCGTGCGCGCGCCGTCGCGGCTGGACCGCGACTTCTACTACCCCGGCAATCCGCCTTATCAGTTGCAAGGCGGCCCGGATTTCGATTCAGAGGTCGCGACAGTCACCGAGCTGGGCTACCGCGGCCAGCC
>NZ_JBFUGE010000093.1:0-16529 GCF_056403075.1 Ideonella sp. P3_A4
CAATTGCACCCGCGCTGCTGCGCCGGGCGACAGCTGCGCAAAGTGACCACGCTTGCGGCCCGCCACCACATCGGGGTGGACCTTGAGCAGCACGCGCGCAGACGGATGCTCGTCGAGTGCGGCCTCGAGCATGCGCGTGAAGCTGGCCGGCGTCGCGCTGCCGTAGGCGATCGACGCGTCGCCGAAGGTCTGGTCGATCACCAGCACGTCGCCTTCGCGCACCAGGCCGGGCGCCTCGCGCGCCTGGTTGTACTTGGACACCCGGGCTTCGCGCCAACGTGCGGCCAACGCCAGCGCGCGATCTTGCTGCGACTCGGTCAGCGGCTGAGCCACCAACTGCTCCAGCCGCGACGGCCCACCCGCGTCGTAGTAGATGCCGACCGGGTCGATGACGACCGACAGCGGTGGTTCATCCGCACCGAGCCCGACCGAACGCAGAAAGCCGTCTTCGAGCCGGATCAACGGCAGCCGCTGCTCATGGGCCCAGGCCTCGGCGCGCTTGGCGCTGGGCTTGCGGCCCCAGGCCAGCACCCCGTCGGGACGCACCTGAGTGACCCGGCGCGGACCGATCAGCGACAGCTCGGGCAGCAGTGCCGGCAGGGTGCGCTGGCGCGCCAGCAGGCCCGGCCCATGAACCACTGCCACGCGCCAGCCCGCCAGCGGCTGGTCGCGCGCTGGCGAAGGCTCGGCGAGGGGATCGGGGCAGGGGCTGGGCGGGGGCGCTGACGGCCTACCGGAAGAGCTCAAGTTTCATGTCCGCGGGATTTCCGTCGGCAGCATAGCCTTGCTTCAGCTGGCCATCGGCGTCCATCACGCGGATCGAGACCGAGTTGCTGGTCACGTCGACCTTCAGAAAACCCGGGCCGTCAGTACCGGGCAGCGGGAACGGCGGTTGGCCCAGCAGCGCGACTCGCTTCTTCGAATAGTCCATGCCCAGGCAGGCCACCGGGTCGTGCTGCAGGTTCGGTTCGACAAAGCCACCGAGCTTCCAGGTGCCCGGCGCGCTGACCAGCAGCCGGCTGTCCGCCGGGTCGAGTCGGCAGTAGGTGTCGACCCAGGTCGACGGCATGTTGGCATGGGGCGCCGACACCTCCGGCAAGCCGGCAATGAGGCCGTCGTCGACGGCGCCGCCCGAGTGGATATCGGCGCTCAACACGATGACGTTGGCGATCTGGTGCTCCTGGATAAAGTTGAGCAGTTCGGCCCGCTCGGACGGGAACGCGCCCCAGGCGTCCCAGGGCTTGGTCGTCGGGTTGAAGGTGATCGGCGAGACGATGAACTTCCACACCGCCGTCGAACGCGACAGGCCATCGAGCAGCCATTGCTTCTGGCATTCGCCAAGCAATCGGCCGGTGGCTGGGTCGCGGTTGCTGCGCGCGTCGAGCAAGAAGAAGCTGGCCAGGTTGCCATGGCTGAAGCTTTGCCAGTCGCCGGTCTCGCCGCAGAGCTGGTCTTCGCGCAGGCCGTTGTCGGCCGCCGGCAAAAAGTAGTCGCGGTAGACCGCACGGGCCAGGTCGCCGAACGGGCAATGCGAATCCGCCCCGTTCATGCAGAAGTCGTGATCGTCCCAGGCGTAGTACAGCGGGATCTGCAACTGCTGCGCGGTCTTCGAGGTGACGAAGGACTTGACGAAGTCAGCGCCGAGCGGCTGGGCCGGATCGCGCATCAGGCGACGCATCTGGCGCAGGTTGGTGAGCACCGTGTCGGCCTGTTCGATCGGGTAATAGTCTTGTGTGTTCGGCAGCCGGGCCGGGTCGGAGTGGTCCAGGTCGCCGACGATGAGCACGAAGTTGGGCCGCGGCGTGGCTGCCGTGCGCAGTGCCTTGCTGGAACGCTGGCGGGTCATGAAGTCGCCCAGCACGCTGAAGCTGAGCGAAGTCGGCAGCTTGACCGGCGTGCGGAAGTACGACGGCGCATTGCGGCTGACCTCACCGAGCGCGTCGGTGAACTGCAGCGTGTAGCTGTAGGTGGTGTTGGCCTTCAGCCCGGGCAGCGCGAAGCGGCCGGTGAAGTCGTGGACTTCGGAGATCTCGACGTCAGGGCCATCGACCGACGCCCCGGCGCCGGTGGACTTGTAGGTGACATGGGCGGTGCCAGGCCCGCTCCAACGCGCCCACACGGCGGCACTGTCGGTGGTGACAGCGCCCACCATCGGGCCATGGCTGGGCAACCCAGCCTGGGCCAGGGCGGCGGCCCCGGCGGTGAGCAGACAAACACCAGTCAGCGCCGAGGCAAGCCAGCGGCGCAACCCACGCGGAGCAGGCTCCGCACCTTCGGACCATCTTGACATGGCCACCCCCCGTCCATCTTCTTCGGGCCCGCCGGCCCGGCCTTGTATCAGGCCAAGCCGCTGGCTGCGAAATGCGGATTGTCGAAACCCGGCTTACCGTAGCGCAAATCGGCGCCGTCGGCCACCACAGTGACCCTGCCGCCTGCGGCACGCAGCACGGCATCGCCCGCGGCGATGTCCCATTCCATCGTCCGGCCCAGGCGCGGGTACAGATCGGCCTCGCCGGCGGCCACCAGGCACAGCTTCAGCGACGAGCCGGCGTTGGTGCGCGAGGCGACCTTGCGGCCACCCAGGAAGGCGTCGAGCGCGGTTTCGTCGCCATGCGAACGGCTGGCAACCACGGTCAGGCCTTCGGCCGGCACCGCACGGCACTGGATCGCGCGCTTGCCGTCCTTGTCTTCAACCCAGGCTCCGGCACCGGCGGCGCCGGTGAACATGCGGCCGATCGCCGGCGCGTAGACCAAGCCCAGCACCGGCTTGCCGTGCTCGATCAGCGCGATGTTGACGGTGAACTCGCCGTTGCGGCTGATGAATTCCTTGGTCCCGTCGAGCGGGTCGACCAGAAAGAAGCGGTCGCTCACATCCGGAATGTTGCCGGCAGAAACAGCCTCTTCGGCCACGACCGGGATCCCCGGTGCGATCTTGGCGAGGCCGGCCAGGATCACGGCTTCAGCCTTCTGGTCGGCTTGCGTGACCGGCGACTCGTCACCCTTCTTGGTCACATCGAAGTCGGTCGCATAAATGTCCATGATCACCTGGCCGGCATCCCGCATCAGCGGGGTCAGTTGCTCGAGCAGGGCAGCAGCAGAGGTGTTCATAAGTCACATATACAAATGAGGGATTCGTTATTGTGCCCGGCGCGTGCCACAATCCAATCCCCTAAAACATTTTCTGACCGTGATTCGTGACATCACCCACCCCGGACATCGCTGCGCTGAACGCGCGCCGTCGGCGTGCGGTGGAGTTGCGTGTCGACGGGCGCAGCCTGAGCGAGATCCAGCAGGAGACCGGGCTGAGCGTGCCGACGATCATCCAGGCCTACCGCGCGTTCGAGGCGGGTGGCTGGACGGCGATTGCGGTTGGGGCACGCGGCCGGCCCAAGGGCGACGGCCGGGTGCTGAGCGTCGAGCAGGAGCAGTCGCTGCGTTTGGCCGCGCTGACCGATCTGCCGGAGCGGCACGGTTTGCCGCCTGCGCTGTGGACGGGGTTGTCGCTACGCACCGTGGCTTCCCGCCATTTCGGCGTCACGCTGGAGCCGCGCGCGGTGTCGCGCCTGCTGCAGCGCTGGGGTTTGGCACTGGTTTCGCTACGGGAGGCCAAAGCCGCCCGCTCAACCACAGAAGCCGACTGGCTGGCGCAGACGTGGCCAGCGGCGGTCGAACAAGCGCGCGCCGAAGGCTTGCAGCTGGCCTGGGCCGGCAGCCTGGCCCATCCCGATCGGCCAACGCCGGGTGGTGTGCTGGTCGCCAGCCGGCCGCGCGGCAGCCTGGCCTGGTTGCCGGTGCCCGGCACGCTGGCCTCGGCCGACGTCTATCTCGATTTCCTGGCCCGGCTGCTGCGCAGTGCGGCTGGCCCGTGGCGGGTGTATCTGCACGGGCCGGACTTTCGCCGTGTGCCCAAGGTTCAGCAATGGCTGACCGCGCATCCGCGCTTGCAACTGTTGCCCGGGCCGTTGGCGCCGCGCGTTCGGCAGGCTCCCGAACCGGCCTCACCAGCCACGCCGCTGCCACCGGCGCCCGCCGTGCCCGCCCGTACGCCGGTCGCCGCCGCGCCCACTTCCATCACGTTTTCGCCGCTGGCCAACGCCGGTGCAGCGAACCCCGCTGCGATCATCGCGGCGCCGCCCGAAGCCCGGCCCCGCGCCGCCTCGATTTCCTTCCCTTCCCTGCCTGAAACAACGGACACCCCCATGAACCTGACCCACTTGCAGCGGCTGGAGGCCGAAAGCATTCACATCATGCGCGAGGTCGTCGCCGAGGCCGACAACCCGGTGATGCTGTATTCGATCGGCAAAGACTCGGCGGTGATGCTGCACCTGGCCAAGAAGGCCTTCTTCCCGTCGCCCCCGCCCTTCCCGCTGCTGCACGTGGACACCACGTGGAAGTTCCGCGCGATGTACGAGATGCGCGACCGCATGGCCAAGGAATTGGGCATGGAACTGCTGGTGCACCACAACCCGGAAGCGCAGGAACTGGGCATCAACCCGTTCACGCACGGTTCGCAGATCCACACCGACATGTGGAAGACGCAAGGCCTGAAGCAGGCGCTGGACAAGTACGGCTTCGACGCCGCCTTCGGTGGCGCTCGCCGCGACGAAGAAAAGAGCCGCGCCAAGGAACGCATCTTCAGCTTCCGCTCGGCGCAGCACCGCTGGGACCCGAAGAACCAGCGCCCTGAACTCTGGCGCCTGTACAACGGCCGCAAGCAAAAGGGCGAGTCGATCCGCGTGTTCCCGATCTCGAACTGGACCGAGCTCGACATCTGGCAATACATCTACCTGGAAAACGTGCCCATCGTGCCGCTGTACTTCGCAGCCGAGCGTCCGGTCGTTGACCGCGACGGCACGCTGATCATGGTCGACGACGACCGCATGCCGCTGCGCGAAGGCGAAGTGCCGATGATGAAGAACGTTCGCTTCCGCACGCTGGGCTGCTACCCGCTGTCGGGCGCCGTGGAATCGACTGCCGACACGCTGCCGGCCATCATCCAGGAAATGCTGCTGACCAAGACGTCGGAGCGCCAGGGCCGCATGATCGACCACGATGCCGCCGCCTCAATGGAGAAGAAAAAGCAGGAGGGCTACTTCTAAGCCCGCCGCCTTCATCTCCATTCACACAACACAGCTATTGAGGTAAGTCATGGCCCACCAATCGGACCTGATCGCAGTCGACATTGAAAAGTACCTGAAGCAGCACGAGAAGAAGAGCCTGCTGCGTTTCATCACCTGCGGCTCCGTCGACGACGGCAAGTCGACCGTCATCGGCCGCCTGCTGTACGAATCGAAGATGCTCTTCGAAGACCAGCTGGCCGCCATCGAGAACGACTCGAAGAAGTGGGGCACCCAAGGCGGTGACATCGACTTCGCACTGCTGGTCGACGGCTTGGCCGCCGAGCGCGAGCAGGGCATCACSATYGACGTSGCCTACCGCTTCTTCTCGACCGACAAGCGCAAGTTCATCGTTGCCGACACCCCGGGCCACGAGCAGTACACGCGCAACATGATCACCGGCGCCTCGACCGCCGACGTGGCCGTGGTCCTGATCGACGCGCGCAAGGGCGTGCTGACGCAGACCCGCCGCCACAGCTACCTGGTGAGCCTGATCGGCGTGCGCAAGGTCGTGCTGGCCATCAACAAGATGGACCTGGTCGACTACTCCGAGAAGGTCTTCAACCAGATCAACGAGGAATACCTCGAGTTCGCCAAGCAGATCGGCCTGAACGACGTCACCAGCATCCCCTTGTCGGGCCTGAAGGGCGACAACATGCTGGTGGCCAGCGAGAAGACGCCCTGGTACCACGGCCCGACGCTGATGGGCTTCCTGGAAACCTGCGAAGTCGACGAATCCCGCCTGCAGAAGGAAGCCTTCCGCATGCCGGTGCAGTGGGTCAACCGCCCGAACCTCGACTTCCGCGGTTTCTGCGGCGTCATCACCGCCGGCATGATCAAGCCGGGCGACCGCATCCGTGCCCAGCCCTCGGGCCGCGAGAGCAAGGTCGCGCGCATCGTCACCCTCAACGGCGACCTGCCGCTGGCCGTGGCCGGCCAGTCGATCACCCTCACGCTGGAAGACGAGATCGACATCTCGCGCGGCGACGTGATCTCGGGCGTCGACTCGCCGGCCGAAGTGGCCGACCAGTTCGAAGCCGCACTGGTCTGGATGCATGACGAGCCGATGATGCCGGGCCGTTCGTTCCTGATGAAGATCGGCACGCAGACCGTGACCGCCTCGATCACCGAGCCGAAGTACAAGGTCAACGTCAACACGATGGAGCACCTGGCCGCCAAGCAGCTGGGCCTGAACGAAATCGGTGTCGTCAACCTGGCGCTGGACCGCCCGATCGCGTTCGATCCGTACACGGTCAACCGCGACACCGGTGGCTTCATCCTGATCAACCGCCTGACCAACAACACGGTCGGCGCGGGCATGCTGCACTTCGCGCTGCGCCGCTCGCACAACATCCACATGCAGCATGTGGACGTGGACAAGATCGCCCGCGCCAAGGCCAAGGGCCAGCGTCCTGGCGTGCTGTGGTTCACCGGCCTGTCCGGTGCCGGCAAGTCGACGATCGCGAACCTGGTCGAGAAGAAGCTGCACGCGATGGGCCGCCACACCTATCTGCTGGACGGCGACAACATCCGCCACGGCCTGAACAAGGACCTGGGCTTCACCGAAGCCGACCGGGTGGAGAACATCCGCCGCGTCTCGGAAGTGGCGCGCCTGATGGTCGACTCCGGCCTGATCGTGCTGACCGCCTTCATCTCGCCGTTCCGTTCGGAACGGGCGATGGCGCGCGGCCTGCTGGGTGTCGGCGAGTTCGTCGAGATCCACGTCGACACGCCGCTGAATGTGGCCGAAGACCGTGACGTGAAGGGCCTGTACAAGAAGGCCCGCCGCGGCGAGATCGCCAACTTCACCGGCATCTCGAGCCCCTACGAGGCGCCGGAGCTGCCGGAGTTGCGTTTGGATACGACTTCGGTCAATGCCGAACAGGCGGCCGACCAGGTCATCGCCCGCATCCGCGAGCTGGGCATGATCTGACGGTAAACGGCAGGTAAAGAAGGGCCAACTCGGCCCTTGCGGTAGCAGTTTGGCACGCCCCCCGGCTTAACCAGCCTCGGGGCCGGCCGATATCTCGCAACAGAAGGGTGCATTCCTGCACCTTTTTGTTTGTCAAGTCGAGATACGCATGCCCGCATCCTTCGCCCTGGTCCTGCCCCGGCGCACCCAAATTGCTGCTCTGCTCGCTTCCCTGTGCCTCGCCGCGTGCGGCGGCGGCGGGAGTGGCGAGGAAACGACGACCGCCGAGACCGCCCAAAGCGGTGAGACCGGACAAACCAGCCAATCTGGTCAGACCGGCAACAGCGGTGGCACCCAGGCCGGCACGGACGGCACCCAAGCCGGCACCGAGACCGCCCAAGGCGTCAACCTGCCCGCCGGCACGACCCGCGCCGATGCCTTCCGCCTGCTGACGCAAGCCAGCTTCGGCCCGACCGAGGCCGAGGTGACCCGCACGATGACGCTCGGCGCCTCCGGCTGGGTCGACGAGCAATTGGCCAAGCCGGCCAAGGCCGTGCACCTGACCCGCTGGAACACCGACGACGCGGCCGCGAAAGTGAAAGATCCGAAGGCCACCGCCGGTGCACCGAGCGTGGTCTCGTCGTTCTACCAACAGGCATTGCAGGCCGACGACCAACTGCGCCAGCGCGCGGTGTTCGCACTGTCGGAAATCTTCGTCGTCTCGACCTACGACCTGGCCAGCGAGCGCGGCCAGGCCGTGGCCTCTTACAACGACATGCTCGGCCGCAACGCGTTCGGCAACTTCCGCACGCTGCTGCAAGACGTGGCGATGCACCCGGCGATGGGCCTGTACCTGTCGCACCTGAAGAACCGCAAGGAAGACCTGCTGCTGGGCCGCGTGCCGGACCAGAACTTCGCCCGCGAAATCATGCAGCTGTTCACCATCGGTCTGATGCAGCTGAACGCCGATGGCACGCCCAAGAAGGACGGCAACGGCGCACTGCTCGACACCTACGGCTCCGGCGACATCGAAGGCCTGTCCTCCGTCTTCACCGGTTTCTCGTGGGGCGGCCCGGACCAGCTGAACAGCCGCTTCGCCGGCTCGACGCAAGACCCGCTGCGCCTGGTGATCCCGATGCAGGGCTACCCGCAGTACCACTCGATGCTGCCCAAGAGCTTCCTCGGCACCACGGTGGCGGCACAAGGCGTGGCCGACCCGTCGGCCAGCCTGAAGGCGGCGCTGGACACGCTGTTCGTGCACCCGAACGTCGGCCCGTTCATCAGCCGCCAACTGATCCAGCGCCTGGTCACCAGCGCCCCCAGCCCGGCCTACGTGGCCCGCGTGGCGGCGGTGTTCAACAACAACGGCTCCGGCGTTCGCGGCGACATGAAGGCCGTGTTCCGCACGATCCTGCTCGACAACGAAGCCCGCTCGGCCACGCTGGCCGCCGGCTCGCAGTACGGCAAGGTCAAAGAGCCGGTGCTGCGCCTGACCGCGTTCCTGCGCGCCTTCGGCGCCAAGAGCGACAACGGCAAGGTGTTGATGAACTTCACCGACGACCCGGGCCTGCAACTGGCGCAAACGCCGCTGCGTTCACCCAGCGTCTTCAACTTCTACCGCCCCGGCTACATCCCGTCGGGTGGCGAAGCGGCCTCGCTCGGCATGACGCTGCCCGAGATGCAGATCACCGACGAATCCAGCGTGGCCGGCTACGCCAACTACATGATCACCGCGGTCAAGTCCGGCGTTGGCCCGCGTGGCCTCGACGGCAAGGCCGCACGGGCCGATCTGCAGCTGAACTACACCGCGCTGCAACCGCTGGCGCTGGACCCGGCCGGTCTGGTCGACAAGGTCAACCTGCGCTACTTCGGCGAACCGGCCAACAGCGCGCTGCGCACCGAGCTGATCAACGCCGTGACCTCGATCACCGTGCCGGTGCTGAAGCCGGACGGCAGCAACAAGGCACTGGTCGACAAGGCCAAGACCAATCGCGTCTGGACCGCCGTGGCGATGCCGCTGGTGACTCCCGAATTCATCGTCCAGAAGTGACGATCTCCGACCGCACGACCCTGACCAGCCCGACCGCCATGACCCGTCCGCTCTCGAATCCCACCCGTCGTGAACTGCTGCGCCGCGGCGTCGCCCTTGGCCTGAGCCAGCCGGCACTGTCCGGCCTCGGCGGCCTGGGCCTCAGCCTAGCCGCGATGGGCCCAGCCGCTGCCGCCAGCACCGGCGGCTACAAGGCCCTGGTCTGCATCTTCCTGACCGGCGGCAACGACGCCTACAACACGCTGCTGGCCACCGACAGCGGCTCCTGGGCTGCCTACAACGCGGCCCGCGAAACCAGCTCGGAAGGCATCGCGCTGGCAGCCCCCGGCACGCCACCGCAGCAAAGCGGCTCGCTGCATGCCCGTCTCGGCGGCGTGCTGCCGATCAGCCCGATCAATGCGCAAGGCCGCACGTTGGCCCTGCACCCGACGCTGGGCGCCGTGCGCAACCTGTTTGCCTCGCAACGCCTGGCCTGCATCAGCAACGTCGGCCCCCTGTGCGGCCCGACGACCAAGACCGCCTTCCTCGCGGGCACCGCGCCGAAGCCGCCCAAGCTGTTCTCGCACAACGACCAGCAGTCGGTCTGGCAATCGTTCTCGGCCGAAGGCACCACGCGCGGCTGGGGCGGCCTGATGGCCGACCGCGTGCTGTCGGCCAACGCCAAGTCGATGTTCACGTCGGTCAGCGTCAGCGGCAATGCGGTCTGGCTGTCTGGCCAAGGCTCGCGGCCCTACCAGCTGGCGCCCACCGGTTCCATCCACATCGGTGGCGTCGACGGCACGGTCTATGGCTCGGCAGCCGTCCAGCAGCGCATGGTTGCGCTGATGCGCGGGGCCCGCAACAACAGTGTCGCCGAGCGCGAACACGCCAGCGTCGTCGGCCGTTCGGTCGACGCCGATCTGCTGCTGTCGGGCGCCCTGCCCGGTGCCGGCGCCGGCCCTTGGGGCACCGGTGGTCTGGGCGAAGGCCAACTGGACCCGAAGCTGCAGTTCCTCGATCCCGAAACCAACACGCTGATGCCCAACCCGCTGGCGGCGCAGTTGCAGGCCGTGGCCCGCATGGTCGCCGGCCGCAGCACGCTGGGCATGGCGCGCCAGGTCTTCTTCGTCACGCTGAGCGGCTTCGACACGCACGACCTGCAGCCGTCGCGCCACACCCGCCTGATGGCGCAGCTGGCGCATGGCCTGAGCTACTTCGACAACGTGACGACCGCGATGGGCGTCGACGATTTCGTCACCACCTTCACCGCCAGCGACTTCGGCCGCACGCTCGCCGCCAACGGCGACGGCTCGGACCACGGCTGGGGCGGCCACCACTTCGTGATGGGCGGCGCCGTCAAGGGCGGCGACATCTATGGCAAGCTGCCGGCCTACGGCCTGTCCGACGGCAAGGGCGGCTTCAACAGCGCCGACCAGGTGCAAGGCGGCGCGTTGCTGCCGACCACCAGCGTCGAGGCCTACGCCGCCACGCTGGGCAAGTGGTTCGGTCTGACCGACAGCGAGTTGCTGGCCGTGCTGCCAGGCCTGGCTGGCTGGAACTACAGCCAGCGCAACCTGGGCTTCATGGCCGCTTGAGGTCACGCTGACAGCGCCGACGGCCAGTTGCCGCGGCGCTCAGCGCACCGCTGCGATCCGTTGACGCCAGTACATAACTGGTTACGCCAACGACGATCGGTTCGAAAGCCGAATGGCCGGATCCAGCCAGGCGTCGCCTCCGGCCGCGACGTCACCACATCGCCCACAACCTACAGGCCGTTGGTCACGGCGACGTGCACCAGGTCTTGATGCGGCGTGCCGCCGCCTGCGGCAGGCGCAATCCGTGACTTGGTAGAGCGTCTTCCCGCGAAGTCCGCCGCGTCGCAATTCGATATTGCACAAATCGCCGGCACGCGGGACGCCGACAGCCGGCGGCTTGACCGACGGCGCGAATGGCGGATTGAGCGGCCAGGCATGCGACATCCAGTAACGCCGCCTGTGGTGTACTTCGAATCGTGCCCGCCGAACCGACCCCGCCACTGCCACTTGAGCCGCTGACTGCAACGCCGCCTGCCGGCCTGTGGGCGCACTGGCAAACCTTGTCCAACACGCTCGGCCGGCCGCTGCCGGGCGGTACGGCGCTGGCCGACAAGCTGAGCCGGCCCGACGCCCCTGCGGCCGCCTGGGCGCGCCTGGCGCACGCGGTGCAATCCGAGTGGCTGAAGACGCTGGACGAACCGCCGGCGGCGCTGCAGGACGCCTTCATCGACACCATCGCGCTCGCCTGGCACGGGCTGGACGACCTGGACCGCCTCGCCACCGGGCTGGCGCCGGCATGGATACGCAGCCTGGGCGCACGTGGCCGCCATTCGGAGCTGACCGCGGCTGCAGCCGCCATCGGTGCACTGGCAGCCGAAGACGAGGCCGAACAAGCACTCGCCGCCCTGCTGCGCCAGCTGCGCCAACACCGGCAGTGGCCGGCACTGCAGGCCCTGCTCGAGCAGCTGCGCCCCGCCTGGCAACCCGACCGCGCCTGGGCTGCGCCACTGCTCGCCGCCGTGCTCGCGCTGGCCCGCGAGGCCGAAGGCTTCGACCGCCTGTGCGAGGCCGCCGCCTGGCTGCCGGCCTTGCTCGATGCGGCGGAAGCCAACCCTCATTCCGACGCGCAAAGCTGGCGCGAGCTGGGCCGGCTGGCGCAGCGCACGCTGCAGGTGCCGGCGATGCAGCGCGTGGCGGCCGCACTGTTGAAGCAGGATCCGCTGGACGCCGAGCTCGAACCACTGGTCGTGTCGTGGCTGGGCTTGCTGGCACAGCTGGCGCCCGACGCGACAACGCGCGCGCTGCTGGAGCAAGGGGCCGTGCGCTGGCCGCGCCAGCCCGGTGTGCAGCAGGGCCGTGCACGCATCGCCCACGCCGAAGGCGCCGAGCTTGCCGCGCTGGACGCCTTGCTCGAACCCATCGATCCCGCACTGCCCGGCTGGGCGATGGCGATGAGCTGGCTCGCCGGCATCCGCTTCCACGGCGGTGATGAGCCCGGTGCCCTGGCGATCTACCGCCAGCTCGACGAGCGCCGCCAGCTGACCCCGCAAGACCGCATGCGCATGAGCCACCTGCTCTCGCGTGACGAGGACAGCATCGCGCTCGACGCGGCGAGCGACAGTGCTGCAGCGGCCGCCGAGGCGGCCTGGTCGCCCGATGAGACCGGGCCTTTTGCCGACGCGCTGGCCCCGTTGGCCGCACTGCTGCGCCAGCCGCCCAGCCACACCGCAGCGCTCGATGCCGCGGCGCTGGTCAGCGCCGGCGAGGCCGCCGTGGCCCATTGCCGCGCCGCGTTGCCACAAGCCGTGGGCGCCACGATGCAAGCCTGTTTGCAGCAGGCGCGTCAGCTGGCGCAATTCGAATCGGCGGCGTTTGCCAGCCACCGCCAGTGGCTCGCCGCCTTCCCGTTCGAACTCGGGCCCGCCTACGGCAGCGTCGATGCGCACCGTTGCCAGGCTTTGGGCGATGCCTTGCTGCAGCATGTGCTCGCCCTGGCCGACCATGCGCTCGATCGACCGCAGGCCCTGCAAGGCGGCCCTGCCGAAGCCAGCATGCGCCAGGTGCTCTATCTGGCCGAACTGCGCGTGCAGGCGCAGTGGACGCTGCGCCAAAACGCTGCCGCCACGCAGGGTGTGCAGGCGCTGCAGGAACGACTCGGCGCGATGGGACAGGCGCCGCTGGAAGAACTGCGCGTGCGTTGCCTGCTGACCGAAGGCCCGCTGGACCAGCTGGAGCAGGCGGCCGACGAGTTGCTGCCGCTGGCCGACTGGCCGGCCTGGCTGAGCGCCGAAGACCTGCACCCGCAGACGCTGGTCGACGATGCACCGCCGGAAGGCGTGTTCGAGTCGGTCCAGCCTGACGGCACGCTGCAACGCCATGCCCACCAGCCGGCGCCCACGGTGCTGAGCCTGCTGCACCACACCGACCTGCGGGTGCGCAACAGCCACCTGGCGATCGGCCCACGCGGCGGCATCCTGCGGCCCGGCCTGTGGCATTTGACGATGGGCGACTTTCCGTACGAGCACCGCCACGTGCGCCTGCGGGGCGGGCCGGGTGCCGCCGGCGCGCTGCTGCGCCCCGCACGCTGGCAACGGCTGGACACGCCGGTCGTCGTGCTGGCCAACATGGACGCGATCCACCACCGCAACTACTACCACTGGGTGCTGCTGATCCTCGCGCGGATCGAGGCCTTGCGCGCCCGTGGCCTGCTGGTGGGTGGCCGCAAGCTGCTGCTGCCGCGTGAACTCTCGGGCTGGATGCGCAGCTCGCTGGCAGCCATCGGCATCGCCGAGGAGCAGATGCTGCTCTACGGCAGCGACGACGACCTGCAGCTCAGCGACGCCGTGCTCGTCTCGCCGATAGACTTCGCCAGCCCGTCGCTGATCGAGGGCCTGCGGCAGACAATGTGGCGCCACGCCGGGCTCGACCCGGCCTCGCCACCAGATGCCACACGACTGCTCTACATTTCACGCCGAGGCGAAGGCCGCCGTCCGCTGGTCGAGGAGGTGCGCATCCAGCGTGCCGCCGAAGCGATGGGCTTCGAGGCGGTCGCCCCCGAGACGCTGACGCTGGCCGAGCAGGTGCGCCTGTTCGCCACCGCGCGCGGCATCGCCGGCCCCCCGGGGGCGGCCTACACCAACCTGATCTGGGCCCAGCCCGGCACCCGTGTGCTGTCGATATTCAAAGAGGAAGCCAATTTGCCGACCTTCATCGATCTGTCCATCATCCGCGGCCAATCGCACCGTTGGCTGCTGGGCCGCAACTTGGGCGGCTATGCGCTGATGTCCATCATCAACGCACCGTTCAGCGTCGACCTTGCATTGGCCGAGCGCGAGCTGGCCTGGGTGGCCGGCGGGAGTGAGCAGGCATGAGCAGTACCCAAGCAGTGGTGCCGGCGCTGGGCCGGCTGTGGTTCAGCAGCCTGATCGAGCAATGCGCCAAGGAAGGCGTGACGCTGCCCGGCCCCGAGAACCTGCACCAGAAATTCAACCAGCCCGATGTGCCGCCGGCCGCGCGCGGCAAGCTGGCCCAGGTGATGCACGTCGAGTGGGTCAAGGGCCGCGCTGATGTGCCGCCATGGCAGCTGCAGGCGTTGGTCGAGGCGATCGAAGCCTGGTGGCACCTGTTGCCCGAGGGCAGCACGCCGCTGAGCGCGGGCCTGGCGCCGGCCTGGGTGCGGGCGCAAGGCACCTTGGGCCACATCGAGCCGTTGGCAGATGCCGCGCTGCGCTGGTGCGAGCAGCTGGCAGCCCCCGAGCACGAGGCCGTCGCGCTGGGCCTGTTGCGCCAGCTGCGCCGCATCAAAGGCGAAGCCAGCATCATGCCCAGCCTCGCGCTGATCGACGCGCTGGGCCAACGCTGGCAGCCCGAGGCGAGCTGGACGCAAGAGGTGGTCGGCACGCTGGCCATGGTGGCCCGTGCCTCCGAAACGCTGCCGCCGCTGCAACGCGTGGCCGGCTGGCTGGACCGCCTGGCGCCGCACGCCGGCCGGCCCGATGCGCGCGGCTGGCAGGCCCCATTGACCGCGGCCGCGGTGCGCTGCGCCGCACTGCCGGTGCTGCGCCAACTGGCCGAGATCATGCTCGACGAAGAGGAGCCCGATCCGGCAGGCGGTTTCTCGCTGGCCGCCGCGCTGGAGGCACTGGGTGAGCTGGCGCCGAGCCCGTCGGTGCACGCGCTGGTTGCGCGGGCCGCCAAGGCCTGGCCCAAGCAGCCGACGATCCAGGCCGAGCATGCCAAGCTCAAGCGGGCCGAAGGCGCGACCGTGCAGCAACTGGCCCCGCCGCTGCTGGCATTGGAAGCCGCGCACCAGGCCACACCGGCCGCCTGGCAGTTGCTGGCCGAATACGCCTTCCATGACGGCGACATCGCGCTGGCCAAGGAGACCTACCAGCGCCTGGCCGAGCTGGGCCAGCTCGACGAACACTCGCAACTGCGGCTGGACCACCTGAGCCTGCACCAGTCCGGCGCGGCGGTTGCTGCCAGCGCTGCCGGCGCGCTGCCCGAAGTCGGCACCGCCGAGCTGGACCCGGAGCAACTGGGCCCCTTGGCCGAGCCGATGGCCGCCCTCGGCCTGGTGCTGGCCAACGCGCCACGCCATGACAGCCCCGTCAGCCTGGCCGACACCGAGGCGCGCTGCCAGCAGACGCTGGCATCGTTCGAACGTATGCTGCCGGCGCTCGACGAGCTCACGCTGGCCGACATCCGCCGGGCCGTGGGCCACCTGTGGGCGCTGGCCAACAGCGGTGCGCTGGACCTGGCGCATTGGGAAGGTGTGTTCCCGTTCGAGATCGGCCCGGCGTTCGGCACGCTCGACGGCCACCGCTGCCGAGCCCAATGCCTGTGCGTKTTGCAACACATGGTCGCGCTGTGCCGCCACGCGCTGCGGCGTGAACGCCCGCTGCTCGGCGCCCCGGGCGCCGCGGGCCTGGCGATGCTGCTCGACCTGCTGCGCCAGCAGCTCGACGCGCAGTTGGCGATGAAGCAGGCCGACCAGGCCGTGGCCGACCTGGAAGACGCGGCCGCCAGGCTCGGCGGCCTGGGCCACACCGCGCTGGCCGCGTTGCGCGAACAGGCGTTGCTGGCCGCCGGCCGCGTCGACACGCTGCGCGCCGAGCTCGAAGCCGCGCACGCCGGCACCGGCGCCCCGCGCGGCCCCGAGACCTGGCCGCTGCGCGAATGGGACGACTGGCTGCACGCCGAGGGTGTCACCGCCCATGCGCTGCTCCACGACGAACCGCTGGTCGGCCAGTTCGACGTGGTCGACGTCACCGGCCGCGTGCGCAGCCACGCGCACGAGATGGTCGGCACCACACTGAGCCTGGCCCGCGTGACCGACCTGCGCGTGCGCAACGTACACCTGCTGATCGGCACCCAGGGCGGCGTGCTGAAGCCGCACCCCTGGCACCTGCAGATGGGCGAGTTCCCGTACCCGCACCCGAATGTGTTGGCTCGTGGTGCCGGCGGCACCGTGCTGCGCAGCGCCGGGCTGTGGAAGCGGCTGGACGAGCCGCTGGTCGTGCTGGCCAACATGGACGCGCCGTTCCACCGCAACTACTACCACTGGATGGTGCTGACGCTGGCGCGCATCCAGGCGCTGTTGTCGCGCGGCATCTTGAAGACGCGCAAGCTGCTGCTGCCGCGTGAACTGACCGGCTGGATGCTCAGCTCGCTGCACGACATCGGCCTGGATGAAACCCGCGTGCGCTGGTATTCGGCCGACGACGACCTGCGGCTGACCGACGCGGTCATCGCGTCGCCGTCGGAGTTCGCCAGCGCCACGATGGTCGAGGGCCTGCGCCGCACGCTGACCCAGGCCGCCGGGCTGGACCCGGATGTCGAAGCGCCCGGCGAGCGGCTGATCTACCTGGCCCGCCGCGGCGAAACGCGTCGCCCGATGGTCGAGGCCGAGCAGGTCATCAACATCGCTGAAGAAC
>NZ_JBFUGE010000094.1:0-16457 GCF_056403075.1 Ideonella sp. P3_A4
GTGTCTTGCCTGCGCGTGCCATGTCACGGGCGGTGCTTGCAGGGTGGTGGTGGTGCCTCCGGGCGCAGGCCCCATTCGCGGTCGCCACCACGCTGCTGTGGCACCACGATGTTGACGCGACTGTCGGTCGCGTGGCGCGACCGTGCCCCGCGAGCGTGGGCCGGAGAACGGGGGCACCGACGCCGCCCTGCCGCCGCGACCGCTGCAGGTCAGCGCGTGGACAGGCGCCAACGGACCCATGGCAGATGCCCGCTGCTTTGCCGCTGTCATCTCATGCACTGCGAACCGCGCGCACAGCGCGTAGCAAAGCTTCCGGTGTCGCCGGCGCCGAAAGCGGCGGTTGGCAACCCGGTGCGCCGCAGGCTGCAGCGGCATCACGCAAAGCAAGGAACACCGAGAACGCCAGCAGCAACGGTGGCTCACCGACTGCCTTGCTGCGATGGATGCTGTCTTCGGCGTTGCGGTTGGCGAACAGTCGCGTCGTAAACGCATCGGGCACGTCGTTCGCGGTCGGGATCTTGTAGGTCGATGGGGCGTGGGTCAGCAACGCGCCGGTCTGCGGGTGCCAGACCAGCTCCTCGGTCGTCAGCCAACCCATGCCCTGCACGAAGGCGCCTTCGATCTGGCCGATGTCGATGGCCGGGTTCAGCGAAGCGCCGACGTCGTGCAACAGATCGGCGCGTGTCAGCTTCCATTCGCCGGTCAGGTTGTCCAGCAGCACCTCGCTGACGGCGGCACCGTAGGCGAAGTAGTAGAACGGCCGGCCAGTCAACGTGGCGCGGTCCCAGTGCAGGCCCGGCGTCGCATAGAAGCCGTCGGACCACAGCTGCACGCGGGCTTGGTAAGCCTTCAGCACCAATGCGTCGAAATGGATCGCGGCGCCGCTGGGCGCGACGACCTCTGCGTTGGTGAAGTGCAGCTGGTCGGCGGGCGCACCCAACGTGTCGGCCGCCAGCGCGGCGAGCCGGTCGCGGATCTTGCGTGCTGCGTCCTGCGCGGCCTTGCCGTTCAGGTCTGAGCCTGTCGACGCGGCGGTGGCCGAGGTGTTGGCGACCTTGCTGGTGTCGGCCGCTGTGCAGCGCACGCGCGCCAGCGGCAAGCCCAACTCGTGCGCCACCACCTGCGCGACCTTGGTGTTCAGGCCCTGGCCCATCTCGGTGCCGCCGTGGTTCACGAGAACCGAGCCGTCGGTGTAGACATGCACCAGCGCGCCGGCTTGGTTGAAGTGGTTGACGTTGAATGAGATGCCGAACTTCACCGGCGTCATCGCGAGGCCCTTCTTCAGCACTGGGCTGGCGGCGTTGAATGCCGCGATGGCCGCGCGCCGTGCCGCATAGTCGGCGCTTGTTCCCAGTTCGTCGACCAGCGGCGCAATGACGTTGTCGGTGACAGCTTGACGATAGGGCGTGACGTTGCGCTCGTCGGTGCCATACCAGTTCGCCCGCCGCACCTCCAACGGGTCGCGGCCCAGGTGGCGCGCAATCGTGTCCAGCACGATCTCGGTCACCAGCGCACCCTGCGGCCCGCCGAAGCCGCGGAACGCCGTGTTGCTCTGTGTATTGGTGCGCGGCAGGTAGCCGTGGATCGCGACCTCGGGTAGCCAGTAGGCGTTGTCGACGTGGCAGATCGCGCGGGTCATCACCGGCGGCGACAGATCCGCTGAATGACCGGCATGGCCGAGCAGCGTGAGTTCGTAGCCGAGCACTCGGCCCTCGTCGTCGAAGCCCACTTCCCAATCGAACTCGAAGCCGTGGYGGCGGCCGGTGACCATGAAGTCGTCGTCGCGGTCTGGCCGCAGCTTCACTGGACGGTTCAGCTTCTTCGCGGCCAGCGCCGCGACGCAAGCAAATAGCGCTGACTGCGACTCCTTGCCGCCAAAGCCCCCGCCCATGCGCCGGCACTCGACCAGAACCTGGTTCGCACTCAGTTCGAGCGAATGCGCGACGACGGCCTGCATCTCACTCGGGTGCTGCGTTGAGCAATGCACCTTCAGCCCGCCGTCGTCTTGAGGCAACGCGTAGGCGATCTGGCCTTCGAGGTAGAACTGTTCCTGGCCGCCGAGCGAGAACTGGCCGGTCAAACGGTGTGGCGCCGTGGCGATGGCGCGCTTCACGCCCGCTTCGCCGTCGCCGGATTGGCTGCGCGCCAGGTGCATCGGCGGCACCACGTAGTCCTGCTTGGCATGCGCCTCGCGCACCGTCAGCACCGCGGGCAGCGGCTCGATGCGCAACACCTGCTTCGCCTTCGCGGCGGCACGGCGCGCGGCTTCGCGGTCGTTTGCGATCACTGCGAACACCGGCTGGCCGAGGTAGCGCAACACGCCATCGGCCAGGATCGGGTCGTCGTGCACGATCGGCCCGCAGTCGTTGTGGCCGGGGATGTCGACGGCAGTGAACACGGCGACCACGCCGGGTTCGCGCTTCAGTGCGTCGACATCAATCGCGATCAAGCGCCCATGCGCCACGGGAGACAGGCCCAGCGCGCAATGCAGGGTGCCGGCCAGTTCGGGCAGGTCGTCGACATAGGCGGCGCGGCCCGTCACATGCAGCGTGGCCGATTCGTGCGGCAGTGCCGAGCCGACGACCGGTGCGCCAGCAGTTCGGGGTGGGGTCATTTCCATCAGGCGAACACTCGCAGTTCGTGCAGCGCCAGCGGTTGCGAGGGCCGCGTGCTCAGCCACAGCCGCTCCAGCAACGCGGCGGCGGCCTGGCGCCGGTAGTCGGCGCTGGCGCGCAAGTCGGTCAGCGGTTGGAAGTCGGTGGTCAGCGCTTTCTGCGCCGCGCGCAAGGTGGCTTCGATCCATGGCTGGCCCACGATTGCAGCCTCTGTGGCAGCCGCTCGCTTGACGATCGCCGCCATGCCACCGAAGGCCAGCCGCGCTTCGGCCACACGTTCGCCATCGAGCCTGATCGCAAAGCCGGCGCTGACCGCCGAGATGTCGCAGTCGAAGCGCTTGGACAGCTTGTGCGCCTGCACCTGCCAACCGGGCACAGGCAGCGGAACCGACACGGCCTCGACGAACTCGCCGCGGGCCAGTTGGTTCTTAATGTAGTCGACGTAGAAGTCCTGCAGCGGCAGCTCGCGCGCGGTCGTGCCCTTGCGCAAGGTCAGCGTCGCACCGAGCGCGATCAGCACCGGCGCGGTGTCGCCGATCGGCGAACCGTTGGCCAGGTTGCCGACCAGCGTGCCGGCGTGGCGCACCGGCGGGCCGGCGAAACGACGGTGCATTTCGCTCAAGCCCGGCCAGCGTTGCACCAGCGCGGCCCAGCCGTCTTCCAGCGTTACCGCGGCGCCGATGCGCAGCGTGGCGCCATCGTTGTCGATCGTGCGCAACTCGGCCACGTCGCCGAGGTAGATCAGCTGCGGCAGTGCGCGGAACTGTTTGTTGACCCACAGGCCGATGTCGGTCGCGCCGGCCAGCAGCGTGGCGTCGGGCTGCTGCTCGCGCTGCGTGGCCAGCTCGGCCAGCGAGCGCGGCGCATTGAAGCCGCCGATCGATGGCGCCGGCTCGTCGCGTAGCGCTCGCAACTGGTCGGCCAGGGCTTCCAGCGGCAGACGTGGGCCGGGCAGGGTGTTCATCGCCTCGCCGGCATCGAGGATCGGCCGGTAGCCGGTGCAGCGGCACAGGTTGCCGCTCAACTCATCGGCTAGCTCAGGCCGTGTCGGCTTGCTGCCTGCTTCGGCATGGCGTTCATGGCACAGCGCCAGCGACATCGCGAATCCCGGGGTGCAGAAACCGCATTGCGAGCCGTGGCAGTCGACCAGCGCGCGCTGCGCGGGGTGCAGCTCGTCGCCCTGGGACAGGTCTTCGACAGTCAGCAGCGCCTTGCCATGCAATGTGGGCAGGAATCGGATACAGGCGTTGACCGGTCGCAGCGCGAGACCGGCTACACGCACCGCGCGGCTCGGCTCGGGCACCTCGTCGGCCAACTCAGCGACGATCACGGTACAGGCACCGCAGTCGCCTTCAGCGCAGCCCTCCTTGCTGCCGCAAGCCCGCGCGTCTTCGCGGAGCCACTGCAGCACGCTGCGGGTCGGTTCGGGCACGGCAACGCGTACCGGCTGGCCGCGGTAGACGAACTGGATCGGGCGCGTGTCACTCATCTTTGCGAAGGTACTCCGGTCAGCGAAGTCGGGCATGTCGTCAAACACCTGAGTATCATGCGTTTTGACGTATGGCACAGCCGCCGGATTTCGCGAACATCGACCTCCACTTGGTGAAGGTGCTGTACACCGTGGTTTCTGAGCAAAGCGTTTCGCGTGCCGCCTTGCGGCTGGGCAGCGGGCAACCGTTGGTCAGTGCGCAGCTTCGGCGTCTGCGGGTGCTGACCGGCGACCCGTTGCTGGTGCGCGCCGGCGCTGGCCTGGCGCCCACCGACACCGCGTTGGCCCTGCTGGCCCCGGCCGAGCGCCTGTTGCGCGAAGCGGAAGTCCTGTTCGGCCCGGCACGCCCTGGCCGTGCGTTCGATCCGGCCCAGGCGACGCTGACGATGCGCATCGCCGCCAGCGACTACCTCGACCCGCTGTTCCTGCCCGGCGTCGTGGCCCGGCTGCAGCAGATGTCACCTCAGGCCAAGCTCGAGCTGCATCCTTTGTCGGCTGAGTTCGACTATCGGCGCAAGCTCGCCGGCGGCGAGGTTGATCTCGTAATCGGCAACTGGCTGGAGCCACCAGACGAATTGCACCTGGGCCGGCTGTCATCCGACGAAGTGGTCTGCCTGGTGGCTGCCGATCACCCGGCGGTGAAGAACCCACGCGGCTGGACGGCGGCGCGTTACCTCGACAGCGACCACATCGCACCGACGCCGCTGCACCCCGGCGCGCGCGGCGTGATCGACGAGCACCTGGCGCTGCAAGGGTTGGAGCGCCGCGTCACCGTGCGCTGCGCCCACTTCAGCCTGGCGCCGCAGATGGTGTCGCAAAGCCGGCTCGTGCTGACGACCGGGCGCCAGTTTTGCTAACGCTTCGTCGGCGGCCAAGCGCCGCTGCGCATCGTCAAGTGCCCGGTGGCCTTTCCGCCGATGGCGTATTACCAACTCTGGCACGAGCGCAGCCACGCTTCGACTGCGCAACGCTGGCTGCGCGAGCAGGTGCGTGGCGTGGCAAGCGAATTGGCTGCACCGGCCGCCACCAAAGCGAGATCATGAGCGCATGACGAGACGCTTGGCTCTGCAGGGTGACCTGCTCGATTTCATCGACGCACCGGCGCTGGACGACACCACCAGCCCGGCCGTGCGCTACCGCCCCGACCACTGGCTGCTGATCGGCGACGACGGCAGCATCGCCGGTGTGCAGGCCGTAGCACCTGACGACAGCTGGCCCCGCGAGCAACACCCTGGCCGCCTGATCCTGCCCGGCTTCATCGACACCCATGTGCACAGCGCGCAGGTCGACGTGCTGGGGGCCTACGGCACCGCCTTGCTCGACTGGCTGGAGCAGCACACCTTTCCAGCCGAATCGCGCATGGCCGATGCAGCGCATGCGGCGGCCATCTCGGCGTTGTTCCTTGACGGCCTGCTGGCTGCCGGCACGACCGCGGCGATGGTCTTCCCGACGGTGCACAAGGTTTCGGTTGACGCGCTCTTCAGCGCCGCCGAGCAGCGTGGCATGCGGCTCATCGGCGGCAAGGTCCTGATGGACCGCCATGCGCCGGACTTCCTGCGCGACGACGTGACCCAGGCCGAGCGCGACTGTGTCGACCTGATCGCGCGCTGGCACGGCCGTGGTCGCATCGCCTATGCGGTGACGCCGCGTTTTGCCCCGACCTCGACCGAAGCGCAGCTCGCGATGGCCGGTGCTCTGATGGCAGCGACACCGGGCCTGTACATGCAGACCCACGTCGCCGAGAACACCGACGAAGTTCGCTGGGTCTCGCAGCTGTTTCCGCAGGCACGCAGCTATCTCGACGTCTACCGCCACTACGGCCTGTTGGGCCCACGCGCGATGCTGGCCCACGGCATCTGGCTCGATGCCGACGACCGCGCGCTGCTCGCCACGCACGGTGCGGCGATCGCGCACTGCCCGTCGTCCAACCTGTTCCTCGGCAGCGGGCTGTTCGACTGGGCCGCAACGCGCGCAGCCGGCGCCGCGGTGACGATGGGCACCGATGTCGGCGGCGGCACCAGCCTGTCGATGCCACGCACGTTGGCCGATGCCTACAAGGTGCAGGCGATGGCCAACCGTCGCGTGACCGCCTGGGCGTTGCTGCATGCCGCGACGCGTGGCGCGGCCGAGGCATTGCACCTGGGCCACGAGATCGGCTCGCTGGAGCCTGGCGCTCAAGCCGACATCGTCGTCTGGGACCGCGCCGCCAGCCCCGTGGAAGCCCGCAGACAATCGGTGGCCCGGGACTTGCATGATGCGGTCTTCGCCTGGCTGACGCTGGGCGACGAGCGCCATGTGGTGAGCACCCGTGTCGCCGGCGTCGAGCGTTATCGACGCGGCGCTTTCTCTTCCGATCCCGCCCACAACGACCTTTGCTGATGCCGCCCGCCGCACCGTTGCGCCTCGAACTGCGAGGGATCACCAAACAGTACCCTGCCGTGCGAGCCAACGATGGCGTCTCGCTGCGCGTCGCACCCGGCCAGATCCACGCGGTGCTGGGCGAGAACGGGGCCGGCAAGTCGACGCTGATGAAGATCATCTACGGCGCCACGCAGCCCGATGCGGGCGAGGTGCTGTGGAACGGCGAGCCGGTCAAGGTGGCCAGCCCGGCAGCGGCTCGCGCGCTGGGCATCAGCATGGTCTACCAGCACTTCTCGCTGTTCGACACGCTGACCGCGGCTGAGAACGTCTGGCTCGGCTTGGGTAAACACGAGACGCTGGCGCAGGTGACCGAACGCATCCGCCAGGTCGCCGCTGGCTACGGGCTCGAAGTCGACCCGCTGCGCCCGGTGCACACGCTCAGCGTCGGCGAACGCCAGCGGGTCGAGATCGTGCGGGCGCTTCTGAGCAAACCGAGCCTGCTGATCCTCGACGAGCCGACCTCGGTGCTGACGCCGCAGGCGGTCGACAAGCTCTTCGTCACGCTGCGCCAGCTCAGCAGCGAGGGCTGCAGCATTCTCTACATCAGCCACAAGCTCGACGAGATCCGCCACCTGTGCCATCACTGCACGGTGCTGCGCGGTGGCAAGGTGACGGGCGAGGTCGATCCGACGCAAGAGACCAACGCGAGCCTGTCGCGCCTGATGATTGGCGCCGAGCCGCCGGCACTGGCGCACCGCGAGGCCCATACCGGCGCGGTGGCGCTGGACGTGAAGCACTTGAGCCTGCCGCAACTGGACCCGTTTGGCGTCAGCCTGGCCGAGGTGTCGCTGCAGGTGAAGGCGGGCGAGATCGTTGGCATCGCCGGGGTTTCGGGCAATGGCCAGCAGGAGCTGATGGCCGCGTTGTCCGGCGAAGACCGGCGTGCGCCGGCCGGCAGCGTCACGCTGTTCGGGCACGACATCGCTGCCGCGTCGCCGCGCCAGCGCCGCCAGCAGGGTTTGCATTTCGTACCCGAAGAGCGGCTGGGCCGCGGCGCCGTGCCGTCTCTGAGCCTGGCGCAGAACACGCTGCTGACGCGCACGCAGACGGTGGGCCGCGGCGGTTGGCTCAGGCTGGCCGACACGCGCGCGCTGGCAGCCGACCTGATCGCCCGCTTCAACGTCAAGGCCGGCGGTCCGGATGCGGTGGCGCGCTCGCTGTCGGGCGGCAATCTGCAGAAGTTTCTGGTCGGCCGCGAGATCGATGCCAAGCCGAAGCTGCTGATCGTCGCGCAGCCGACTTGGGGCGTGGACGTGGGCGCGGCGGCGCAGATCCGCGGCGAGCTGCTGCGCCTGCGCGACGAGGGCTGCGCGCTGCTGATCGTCAGCGAAGAGCTGGACGAGCTGTTCGAGATCAGCGACCGGCTGCTGGTGATCGCGCGGGGCCGTGTGTCGCCGCCGATCGCCACGTCGCAAGCGACGGTGGAGAAGATCGGCGAATGGATGTCGGGCCTGTGGCCGACGCAGGAGGCGGCCGATGCTGCAGCTTGAAGCGCGGCCGCAGCCGTCGAAGGCGATGTCGATCGGCTCGCCGCTGCTGGCATTGGTGATCACGGTGCTGATCGGCATTGCGCTGTTTGCCGCGCTGGGCAAAGACCCGGTTCGGGGCCTGCAGGTCTTCTTCATCGAGCCGGTGAAGAGTGCCTATGCCTTGTCCGAGCTGTCGATCAAGGCAGTGCCGCTGGTGCTGATCGCGCTCGGGCTGGCGGTTTGCTTTCGCTCGAACATCTGGAACATCGGCGCCGAGGGGCAGTTCGTGGTCGGTGCGCTGGCGGCCGGCTGGGTGGCGATGCAGGCGGGGCCGGATACCGCGTGGCTCGGCAAGGGGATCGTCGTGCCGATCTTGCTCGCCGGTGCGCTGGGCGGCATGGCCTGGGCGGCACTGGTGGCGCTGCTGCGCGACCGCTTCAACGCCAACGAGATCCTGGTCAGCCTGATGCTGGTCTACGTGGCCGACATGCTGCTGGCCTACCTGGTCTACGGGCCGTGGAAGGACCCGGCGGGCTACAACTTTCCGCAGACCATCACCTTCGACGCGACGACGAAGATCCCGCGGCTGGTGCAAGGGTTGCGAATGAACATCGGCCTGGTTGTTGCGCTGGCGGCGGTCGGCGCGTTGTGGGTGTTCCTGTTTCGCACCTACCGCGGCTTTGCGTTGCAAGTTGGCGGGCTGGCACCTGCGGCGGCGCGCTACGCCGGCTTCTCGTCGCGCCGCGCGTTGTGGACGGCGTTGCTGATGTCGGGTGGGCTGGCTGGCCTGGCCGGTGCATTGGAAGCGGCCGGGCCGCTCGGTCAGCTGACGCCGTATGTGCCGGCCGGCTACGGCTTCGCCGCGATCATCGTGGCCTTCGTTGGCCGGCTGCACCCGGTGGGCATCGTCTTCTCGGCCGTGCTGATGAGCATGTTCTACATCGGCGGCGAGCTGGCGCAGTCGCGGCTGGGTTTGCCGAAGGCGCTGACCGGTGTGTTCCAGGGCCTGCTGCTGTTTTCGCTGCTGGCCTGTGACACGCTGATCCACTACAGGGTGCGCTTCGGCAAGAGGGTGGCAGCATGAATGAATTGGCTCTGCTGCTGGCCGCCACGCTGAACGCCGGCACCGTGCTGGCGATCGCTGGTCTCGGCCTGCTGATCAACGAACGCGCCGGAATCGTCAACCTCGGTGCCGAGGGGATGATGCTGGTCGCCGCGATCGCCGGTTTTGCGACCGCGGTTCACTCGGGCTCAGACACGCTGGCCTTTGCCGCCGGCATGGGCGCCGGCGCGCTGATGGCGGCTGCCTTTGGCGTGCTCGTGATCTGGCTCAACACCAACCAGTACGCCACTGGGCTGGCGCTCAGTCTGTTCGGCGCCGGCTTCTCGGCCTTCGTCGGCATCTCGTTCACGCAGCAGCGCATCGGCACGCGGCCGCAGTTCGCCGTTCCTTTCCTGTCGGATATCCCGCTCGTCGGGCCGGCGCTGTTTCGCCAGCACCCGCTGGTCTACGGCGCGATCGCATTGGCATTCGGCCTGGCCTGGTTCCTGTACCGCTCGCGTGCCGGCCTGGTGCTACGCGCGGTTGGCGAATCGCCCGAATCGGCCCATGCGCTGGGCTACCCGGTGCGCCGCATCCGCCTGGCCGCGGTGGTGGCCGGTGGCGCGCTGTGCGGGCTGGCCGGTGCGTACATCTCGGTCATCTACACGCCGCTGTGGGTCGAGGGCATGGTCGCCGGCAAGGGCTGGATCGCGTTGGCGCTGACGACCTTCGCCACCTGGCGGCCGACGCGCGTGCTGCTCGGCGCCTACCTGTTCGGCGGCGTCACGATGCTGCAGTTCCATCTGCAGGGCGAAGGCGTGCAGATCGCCAGCCAGTGGCTGACGATGCTGCCGTACCTGTCGACCATCGTCGTGCTGGTGCTGATCTCGCGCAACCCGAACTGGATCAAAGTCAATATGCCGGCTTCACTTGGGAAGCCTTTCTTCCCCGGCAATTGACCTTCGCCGCGCCTATCATTCCGCCCGTCTTTCCCATCACCCCACGGAGCCCTTCATGACCCTCTCGAAGCGAACCCTGCTCGCCACTGCGGCGGTCGCCGCCCTTGCCGCGCTGGTGGGCTGCGGCAAGAAGGAAGAAGCGCCGGCACCCGAGGCGGCGAGCGCGGTAGCATCCGCGCCGGCCAAGCCCGAGCCGCTGAAGATCGCTTTTGCCTACGTCGGCCCGGTGGGCGACGGCGGCTGGACGTTTGCGCACGACAACGGCCGCAAGCTGCTGGAGAAGGAGTTCGGCGACAAGATCGTCACCAGCTTCGTCGAGAAGGTGCCTGAAGCCGCCGACGCCGAACGCGTCTTCAACGACATGATCGGCCAGGGTAACAAGCTGGTCTTCGGCACCACCTTCGGCTACATGGAGCCCATGTTGAAGGTCGCGGCCGACCACCCCGAGGTGAAGCTCGAGCACGCCACTGGCTACAAGACGGCGCCGAACCTGCGCACCTACGACTCGCGCACCTACGAGGGCGCCTACATGGCCGGCGTGATCGCCGGCTCGATGACCAAGACCAACACGCTGGGCGTGGTCGGCTCGATCCCGATCCCCGAGGTGATCCGCAACATCAACTCGTTCACGCTCGGCGCGCAGAGCGTGAACCCGAAGATCAAGACCAAGGTGGTCTGGGTCAACGAGTGGTTCAACCCGCCGAAGGAAACCGAGGCCGCGACCTCGCTGATCAACGGCGGCGCCGACGTGCTGATGCAGAACACCGACTCGGCCGCGGTGCTGAAGACCGCCGAAGACAAAGGCAAGCGTGCCGTCGGCTGGGACTCGGACATGTCGGCCTACGGCCCCAAGGCCCACCTCGGTTCGGCGGTCATCAACTGGGGTCCTTACTACATCAAGGCCACGCGTGATGCGCTGGAGGGCAAGTGGGCGACTGGCCAGTCCTGGTGGGGCGTCAAGGAAGGCGCGATCGATTTCGTCTCGGTCGCCGCCGACGTGCCGGCCGAAGCCAAGGCCAAGCTCGACACGGTGAAGGCCGGCCTGAAAGACGGCAGCTTCGTGATCTGGAAGGGCCCGATCGTCGACAACACCGGCAAGGAACAGCTGGCCAAGGACGTGGTCGCCGACGACAAGTTCCTCGGTGGCGTCAAGTTCTACGTCAAGGGCGTGGAAGGCAAGGTGCCGGGCGACGGCAAGTAATCCGCTGCATCAGCGCACCATTCGCGCTGTATCACTCAAGCCGCCGGGGCCCGTCCGGCGGCTTTTTTGTTTCTCTTTTGTCATCGCCTGTCATCGACATGCGTCCGCTGTGGCGCTACAACGTCGGGCCGCCACGCGGCACTAACCTTCAATTGACAGGGAGCATTCGATGACCCAACGACGACTTGACCTCAGGGTCGACACACATCGCCGCCGCCTGCTGGGCAGCGGCGCAGCGAGTTGCGCACTGGGCGCCTTGGCGGCCGTCGCCCCGTTGCCCGCATTCGCGCAGACCCGTTTCGACTCCCGCGGCCGCTACAAGCTGCTGAACGATTTCCAGTGCCCGCCTGAGGGTGACTACCTGGTGCCGTGGGATGACGTGCAGTTCCAGACCGGCAGCGACTTCAGCCTGCAGCCCGGCGGCAAGGTGCTGTTTCGCACCCACGGCCTGTACGAGCTGGTGGTCTCGGCCGACTGGCAGATGAAGACCGGGTTCGACATCGACATGCGCCAGGTCGGGCTGCGGTTGCAGCGCGCCGACCAGCCCGACGAGCCGCTGCCCCCGCACGAGCGCATCGGCTTCTTCAACACCCCCGCCTCAGACCCGCCGCGCATGGCCCGCTACCAGGGCAATTGGGCGCCGCCGGCGATCGCACCGGGCGGGACCGTCAGCACCGAGATCAAGGTCGAGCCGGCCGGTACCGTGCGGGTGGGCGACATGGCGATGGCCTCGCACATCAAGGTCGCGCCCGATGTGTTGCCAGCCGAGGTCGCCAAATCACTGATCGTGCACGCCAAGGTGATCGCCGACGACACGGTCAGCGTTTCGATTCACAACCCGTTGACGACAGGCGTGCAGGTCAGCCCCGGGTTGATGAAGGTGGTTGCGATGAGCGCGACGGCCGTGCGCGGCAATTCGGGCGACGCCTGGCAGATCTCGCACAGCGCGTCGACCGAGATTTTTCCGGGCGACCGGGTCTACACGATGATCCGCCACAAGGTGCAGGGCACGGTGCTGCAGACGACCCGCAGCACCTTTCTGCAAATAGACCGGGTGGCGTAGGCCGCCGCATCACTCGGCCGCGGCCTTGGCGTGCCGCGGCAGCACGATCTCAAAGCGCGTGCCGTTGCCCGGCTCGCTCCAGACGTGGACCGTGCCGCCGAGTACGCGGTACACCAGCTTGTAGACCAGGTACAGGCCGATGCCCGAGCCGCCCTGGCCCAGCTTGGTGGTGTAGAAAGGGTCGAAGATCTTGTCCAGCTGGCCGCTCGGGATGCCGCAGCCACTGTCAGCGAACTGCAGTGCCAGCTGGTCGTCGGCCCGCGACTGGGCCGAGATCGTGATGTGCCCTTTCAGCTGGTCGTCGAAGCCGTGTCGCAGCGCATTGCTGATCATGTTCGACAACACCTGGCCCAGCGCGCCGGGGTAGCTTTCCAGCGTCAGGTCGGCCGGAATGTCCAGCGTCACCTCGTGCTGGCCGGCGCGCAGGCTGGGGTCGAAGCTGGTCACTGCGTCCTGCACCACGTCGATGAGCGAGAAGCGCTGCAGCGGCTCGGTTCCGACATCGCCCTCGGCATGCTTGAAATGGTGGATCAGGTCGGCCGCGCGCCGCAGGTTGCGCTGGATCACGTCCATCGTCTCGCGGCACATCTGCAAGAAGGACTCGAGTTCGGCCCGTTTCAGCCGTTGCTCGGCCATGTCGGTTTCAAGGCGCTGCGCTTCGTCGCCCAGCGTAGTGCCCGACAAGAGCGCGTTGCCCAGCGGCGTGTTCATCTCGTGCGCAAAACCGGCCATCAGCGAACCGAGGCTCGCCAGCTTGCGCGAGCGCGCCAGTTCGGCGGTGCGCTCAGTCACCTTGACCTCCAGCTGCTCGTTCCACGACTCGAGCAGGGCCTTGGCTTCGGTCAACTCGTTGACCTGCTTCTGCAGCCTGCTGGTGACACGGTTGTAGTCGTCGCGCACACGGCCCAGCTCGAAGCGCAGGCGGTCGTTGTCCAGCAGCGCCACCCGCTGCGCCTCTTCGTGGGTGCAAGCGCGGTCGATCGCCGACAGCAGCCCGGCCAGCCAGGCCTGCATCTCGTCCCAATGCTCGGTGGGCATCGCCAGCAGCCACAGCAGCGGGCCGAGGGCCTGCTCCGGCGACGACAGGCAGCCGACGGTCGACGCCTCGTCGCCCCGGCGCAGCAGCACCACGCCGCGCATGCGCTGCTCGAAGTCCGGCAACACGGCGCGCAGCTCTTCCAGTGACTGGACCAGGACCACCACCGTGCCGCCCAGCAGGTGGCGCTTGCTCAACTGCACCCGCTCGAAGCCTGGCGGCGCAGGGTCGACGGTGCTGTAGAACAGGCTGGTGTGTTCCATCCCGTGTCAGCCGGCTCGGGCTTGGCCGATCAGCAGCAGCACGTAGGTCATGTTGTGGAACAGGTTGCGGGTGTAGCCGCCGTCGGCAGCCTTCAGCGGGCCGATCTCGCCGAACGACGCGAAACCGATCAGCGGCAGGTCGATGCCGAAGGTTTCCGACAGCGCCAGCGTCTCGTGGCGGATCTGCTCGCCCAGCAGCCATTTGCGGCCGTTGCAGCTGACGAAGAACGCGGCCGCCGGCTCGAAATGGCGCGAGCGCGCTTCGGCCGCGATGCGGTAGACCTCGCCGATCAGTTGCTCGGGTTCCGCCAGGCACACCCGCACGTGCTTGCCGGCGTGGATGCTGCCGTACAGCCCCAGCGAGCCCGACTCGACACTGAAATCGGGCACGATGGCGCGCAGGATCTTCTCGTCCCGGCGGTCGCTGTCGGTCACCGTCAGCGCCAGCACGCCGCGGTCGGTTTGCAGCACCTGCTTGCCCGTTTCGCGTTCGATGAAGGCCATCGCCTCCAGGCCGTCGATCTGCATCACGTTGGTGCCGCTGGCCCGGTCGACCAGGCCGGCGCTGCCGACCGGGCTCAGCGAGTTGCCGATCGAGATGTCGAAGTTCAGCGCGCCCTCGACCGCCACCATCACCACATGGTTGGTCAGGATCTGGTCGTTGCAGAACACGTAGCACTGCTGCATCTGGTTGTCGTCGGCGGCCAGTCCGCCGATCACCGGCACCGCGATCTCGTCGCGCACCACGGTTTCGATGCGGCTGGCGTCGGTGCGGAAGTCGCTGAACAGGAAGTACAGCGACGGCGCCTCGCGCTGCTGTTCCTTCAGCTGGGCCAGGCAGCGGCGCACCGCGTCTTCAGGTTCGTCCTGCACACCGGTGGCCGAGGCCACCCGAAAACGCACCGCGCCATGGCTGGTCAGCCCCAAAGCCGCGACGCCCAGGTTGGAGGCCTGCCCGGGCACGAAGTAGCCGTCGCCCGAGTTGCCGGCCACGATGACCTCGCGGTGGCCCAGCGCGTCGTACAGTCCCTCCAGCAGCTCGGGGTTGCGGGCGTGGTCCACCGCGGCGAACACCAGCACCAGTTCGGGCTGGATCTCGGCCAGCGCTGTGCCCAACTCGATGCCGGCGCGGTAGGGGTCGGAGGCCAGCGAATGGGTGGATTTGGCGGCGATGCGGCCCGGGGCATTGGGAGGGGCATCGCCCGCTTCGTTGGCTTGGCTCATGGCGGTTGCTCCGTTGGGTGCGGCCCATCCTTGGCCCGGTCGGCAGCCAGCACGCGCCGCAGCTCGTCGGCGGTCATCGGCTTGCCCCACAAATAGCCCTGCGCCTCATCGCAGCCGAACTGGCGCAGCAGTGCGGCCTGGGCCTCGGTCTCGACGCCTTCGGCCACCACCTGCAGACCCAGCTTGTGCGACAGCGCGATCACCATCTCGACCAGCCGCGTGTCGGGCTGCGGTGCGGCCAACGGGCGGATGAAGGCCTTGTCGATCTTCAGCCGGTCGACAGGCAGGCGGTCCAGGTACGACAGCGACGAATAGCCGGTGCCGAAGTCGTCGATCGCCACCGCGATCTCGCGCGACTTCAGCTCATGCAACGCGCGCTCGATTGCTGTCGACCCCATCATGGCCACCGACTCGGTGATCTCCAGCTCCAGCGCCTGGGCGGGCGCCTGGTGTTCGCGCAGCGCGCGGTCGACCGCATTGAGAAAGCCGGGGTGGCGGAACTGCACCAGCGACACGTTGACGGCCACGCGCAGCAGCGGCCAGCCTTCGGCGCGCAGCGCGTCCAGCAGGCACAGTGCCTGGTGCAGCGCCCACTCGCCCAGGTCGACGATCAGGCCCGACTGCTCGGCCACCGGGATGAAGATCTCGGGCGAGATCATCGCGTCGGCTGTGGGCCAGCGCATCAGGGCTTCAACACCGACGATGCGGTTGCTGCGAAGGTCGATCTGCGGCTGGAAGGCCATGTACAGCTCGCGCGCCTGGAAGGCATGCCGCAGGTCGGCCAGCAGCCGCGTGCGCTGGCGGCTTTCCTGCGCGATCGCTTCGGTGAAGTACATCGCCTGGCCCTGGCCGCCGGCCTTGCCGCGCTTGATCGCGATCGACGCGTCTTTCAGCAGGTCAGCCCCGGTGCCGGCGTAGCCGGTCAGGCGCACCAGCCCCATCGACGCGGACACGCGGTGTTCGGTGCCAGCCGGCGCAAACGGCGCCTCGAACAAGGGCATCAGTACCTGCGGCCGGACCAGCACCTCTTCGCCCAGCACGCCGAACACGTCACCCGCCACACGCGCGACGACGCAGCGGTCGCCCAGCGCATCCACCAGCCGGGCGGCGATGGCCTGCAGCAGGCGGTCGCCGTAGGCGTGGCCGAACATGTCGTTCGCTTCGGCGAACTCGTCGATGTCGATCAACGCCACCGCCTTGCCGGCCAGCGCCTGTCGGCTGTGCATGGACTCGATCCGCTCGATGAAAGCGACGCGGTTGGGCAGCCGCAGCAGCCGATCGGTGAAGGCATGCTCACGCAGCTCGGCCAGCAGCTCGACGTTTTCGCAGCAGATCGCGATGTTCGAGCAGAACACGTCCAGCAACTGCTCGTCGACCGGGCGCAGTGCCGTTTCGGATTCGAGGTAGACGGCAAAGGCCTGGCCCTGGCGGCCGCGAAAGCACAGGCTCATGTGGCGGGGCCCCAGCTGGCGCGCCCCGGTGTCGAAGGCCCGGCGCAGGCTGCCGGCGACGACCAGGTCGTCGATGTCGTCGAACAGCTGGTCCTGGTAAATCGCGCAGCGCCCGGCGGCGGCCACCACCTCGGTGCCCAGGCGAACGTCGTCGCCCTCGTGCCGCGCGCAGACCAGGCCCGAAGGTTCGATACCGAGCAGGGCAGCCAGCTGCACCAGCACAC